>NZ_JBSVZN010000021.1:0-70580 GCF_054052225.1 Methylobacterium sp. JK268
CGGGGCGGCCTCGCGTCCCGCCGGGCGGGCGCCCGGCGGGACGCGAGGCCGCCCGCCGCTGCCCTGTTTGTTTGGAAATGGTCCGGTTCGCAATGCGAATCTCGTTGACGGAGGCTTCGTGTCGCGCGAAGGCTGGCATCCGGAACCGAGCTGGTATACCAGCCGTTCCCGGCGAAGGCCCTTCGTGGCCGGCGCAGGATCGCGCCGGCTCCCGCCCGCCAGCTCCCCGGGTCAGGCGCGATGCATTTCGACCTCGTCGACCTGAGCCTGTTCCGCCACGTGGTGGAGGCGGGCTCGATCACCCACGGGGCGGCCCGGGCGAATCTCGCCCTCGCTGCGGCGAGCCACCGCATCCGGGCGATGGAATCGTCGCTCGGGGCCGCCCTCCTCACCCGCACCCGCCACGGGGTGACGCCGACGCCGGCCGGGCGCACCCTGCTCGGCCACGCGCGGGCGATCCTCGGCCAGACGGAGCGGCTGCAGACCGACCTCGCGGCCTTCGCGGGGGGCGCGGCGGGGCAGATCCGGGTCCTGTCGAACACCAACGCGCTGACCGAGTTCCTGCCCGAGGCCCTCTCGGCCTACCTGACGGCGCATCCGGGGGTGAGCGTCGAGATCGAGGAGCGGCTCTCGGACGAGATCGTCGGGCTCGTCGCCGAGGGCGCGGCCGATCTCGGGCTGGTGGCGGCGACGGTCGAGACGGGCACGCTCCAGACCTACCCGTTCCGGCGCGACCGCTTCGTGGTGGTGGTGGCCTCCGACCACCCGCTCGCCGCGCGGAGCGCGGTCGCCTTCGCGGAGGTGCTGGACCACGACATGGTCGGGCTCGACCGGGCGAGCGCGCTGACCCGCTTCCTCCTGACGAAGGCGGCGCGGATCGGCCAGCCCCTGCGGCTGCGGGTGCAGTTGCGCGGCTTCGACGCGGTCTGCCGGCTGGTGGAATGCCGGGTCGGGGTCGGGATCGTGCCGGAGACCACCGCCCGGCGGGCCGCCCGCACCATGGCGATCGCCGCGGTGGCGCTGGAGGATCCCTGGGCCGCGCGCGACCTCACGATCTGCCTGCGCGACCTCGCCGCCCTCCCCCCCTTCGCGCAGGATTTCGTCGCGCATCTGCGCGGGAGCCCGGAGGGAGCGGAGGGGTGACGGATCCGGTTCCCTGAGGGGATTCCGCGGCTTTCATGCACGCGCGGTCGCGTCGTCCTGTCCGGGTGCTCGGATCACGTCTCCGGGACACGGGGGCCGCGGGAGGCAACCGGGCCGTCATTCCTCTCCGCCACCGGTCCCGCCCCGGAACGCACGGTCAGGCCCAGCGAAATCGGCCCCCGTCGGCCGCCGCCCCGCCCTGCCAGCCCGCCCAGACGCCCGTGATGTCCGGGACCGGCTCTCCCGCGCTCAGCGCGTCCGCCACGGCGTCCGCCTCGTCCATGGCGAGCCCGACCTGGAGCACGCCCGCGATCACCGCGGTCTCGCCGCTGCGCACGTCGTAGACCGTCCAGCCGCGGCGGTCGCGGCGGATGTCGTACCGGATCAGGTCTGCCTTCGTGTCCATGCTCCGCTCCCTCGCGCCCCACCGGCCCATTGGCGGAATAGCCCGCCGGCCGCCCCGCCAAGGTGCTGCCCCGCACATGGCAGCCCCCGCAGGCCCTTGGCGGGCCCTTGGCGGGCCTCCCTCACGCCTCCGGCGGCCAGCCCCGGACGTAGCCGCGCGAGACCAGCCGCGCGCAGGCCGCCCGCTGCCGCTCCGCCTCGTCGAGCGCCGCGAGGGCGTCCGTGACGGCCCGGCGCAGGGCCGCGATCGGATCCCCGCCCGACTCGCGCAGGTAGAAGGCCATCACCGCGTCGAGGGCCGGATGCGCCTCGCCCTGCATCGCGCCGTCACCCATCGCCGCCCGATCCACTCTTAGAACATAACGTGAACAAAACACGCGGAGGGCGAGCGGTCAAGGTTCCGGGGAGGGGCGTGTGGATTGCGGGGACGCCCGGGACGGGGTCAGGCGCGGGCGACCGCGATGGTCCCGTCGTCGAGGGCGACGAAGCGGATGCCGGCGTGGCGCAGCGCCTCCACGGCCTTGTCCCGGGAGCGGGACCCGTGCTGCTCCGCGTTCTCCTCCAGCCGCCGGACCGTGGACAGGGACAGCCCGCTCGCCTGCGCCAGCATCGTCATCGACCAGTCGAGCAATCCGCGGGCGGCGCGCAGGTGGTGCCCCTCCACGGTCTGCACGAGGCCGGCGCGGAGGCGGGCGTCCGGCATCGCGACCGCGTCGGCCGGCGTCTTGAATCCCGCGCGGCCCAGATAGGTGCCGTCCGGCCCCACGATCGGGACGCCCACGATTCGGAACCGGATCACCTCGCCGGTGACGAGGCGCTCGCGCGCCGTGCCCTGGAAGTTGAGCTGCCGCGCCGCCATCTCCCACGCCCTGTCGTGGAAGGCCTCGCGCTCCTCCGGAAGGATCATGACGAAAGGATCCAGGTTCAGCTGCTCGATCGGCGGCCCGTGCAGGCGCGACATCTCGGCGGGGAATTCGTGAATGTTGTCCAGCCCAAGGGAGAACGGGGTCGTGTAGGTGGCGAGGTAGAGACCCTCGCGCTTGCGTTGCTCCGACGCATAGAGGCGCTTCAGCAACTCCCGATCGCTGACATCGAGGGCGATCCCGCTCGCTTCCAGAGGTTTTCCGTCGAACGAGAAGCGAACTTCGGAGCGCATCGACAGCACGCGCACCGTACCGTCCGGACGGATCACACGAACGATACTGTCGGGTAGAACATATCCCTGCAGGATGTCGGAGGGGGCCACGAGAGCGTGTCGATCCTCGGGATGAACGAGGCTGAGGAACAGATTATAGCTTGGCGCAGTCGCTACGGTGTCCAGGCCGAGGAGCCGGAAAAATCCGGGCGACCACGCTTGGTCACCTGTGATCAGGCTCCACGTCCAAACTCCGCACAGTCCGAAATCCTCGATCAGCCTGAGAAATTTCTTCGATGAGAAATCAAGATCCGCGACGTTCATAATCTTCATAGCCGCAGAAATGAGCAACGGCTGTGCTGAATAAGAGATGTCGGCGCCAAATTCAATGCCGAGAACCGTCACCTGACCCTAGGGCGGGCGGTTCGACCGTCGGAGGCCGCGAGATTGGAGAATTTCCTTCTTTAGAACTCGCCAAGCACCCTTATGAACAGAAGGATCTTCGCCGGTCTCGGCAGGAGCGTCGCGCGGACGAGCAACAATGGCTCTATTTTCGCCGGATCGAAGGAACATCATTGCCTAAAGGCACGGGTCGACGCTGACGAAACGAAGCCCCGCGGGGCGCCCGACATCCGTCAGCCGCGCGCCGCCCGCAACGCCCCCGCGTCGAGCGCCTCACGCCGCGTAGAGGTCCCGGTTCGCCTCGCGCAGGGCGGCCTTCTGGACCTTGCCCATCGTGTTGCGGGGCAGTTCCTCGACGAAGAGCACGCGCTTGGGCAGCTTGAACTTGGCGAGCCGGGACTCCAGGGCAGCGAGGATCTGGGCCTCGCCCACGCTCTCACCGGGCCGGCGCACCACCACGGCGGTGACGCCCTCGCCGAAATCCCGGTGCGGCAGCCCGATCACCGCCGATTCGAGCACGCCGGGCAGCGCGTCGATCTCCGCCTCCACCTCCTTCGGGTAGACGTTGAAACCGCCCGTGATGATCAGGTCCTTGCCGCGCCCGACGATGTGGACGTAGCCGCGCGCGTCGACCTTGCCGAGGTCGCCCGTGATGAAGAAGCCGTCGGCCTTGAACTCCGCCGCGGTCTTCTCCGGCATGCGCCAGTAGCCCTTGAACACGTTCGGGCCCTTGACCTCGATCATGCCGACGGCCTCGGGGGCGAGCGCCGCGCCGGTCTCGGGATCGACGACGCGCAGGCTCACGCCCGGCAGCGGGAAGCCGACCGTGCCGGCCACCCTTTCCCCCTCGTAGGGGTTCGAGGTGCTCATGTTGGTCTCGGTCATGCCGTACCGCTCGAGGATGGCGTGGCCCGTGCGTTCGCGCCACTCCCGGTGGGTCTCGGCGAGGAGCGGGGCCGAGCCGGAGACGAACAGGCGCATGCCCTTCGCGGCCTCGGGGGTGAGGCCCGGCTCCTTCAGGAGGCGCGTGTAGAAGGTCGGCACGCCCATCAGCACGCTCGCCCGGCCCATCAGGGACAGGATGCGCGGCGGGTCGAGCTTGGGAAGGAAGATCATCGCGGCGCCGGCCATCAGCACCGTGTTCGTCGCCACGAACAATCCGTGGGTGTGAAAGACCGGCAGGGCGTGGATCAGCACGTCGTCGGCCGTGAAGCGCCACGCCTCCACGAGGGTCAGCGCGTTCGACGCGAGGTTGTCGTGGGTGAGCATGGCGCCCTTCGAGCGCCCGGTGGTGCCCGAGGTGTAGAGGATCGCCGCGAGGTCGTCGGGCCCGCGGGCCACGTCCGCGAAGTCCTCGGTCTGGCCCTGCGCCTCCGCCGCCATGGTGCCCTCGCCCGCGGCGTCGAGGGTGGCGAGCTGGGGCACGCCGGCCTCCTCGGCCACCGGCCGCAGGGCGTCGCCCTTGCCCGGATCGCAGACGAAGAGCGCGGGCTGCGCGTCGCCGAGGAAGTAGGCGATCTCGGCCGGGGTGTAGGCGGTGTTGAGGGGCAGGAACACCGCGCCCGCACGCACGCAGGCGAGATAGAGGGCGATCACCGCCGGGCTCTTCTCCACCTGCACGGCGACCCGGTCGCCCGGCGCCACCCCGAGGCCGACGAGGGCCGCCGCGTAGCGGCCGGACTCCGCCACGAGGTCGGCGTAGCGCCAGCGCAGGCCCTCCGGGGTCTCGAGGAAGAGGCGGGCGGCGGGATCGGCCGGCAGGCGGGCGCGGACGAGATCGAAGAAGTGGTTGGCCATGAGGGAATCCGGATGCGGGCCGTCTCAGGCCTCCGCCAGCGCGACCGCGCGGGCGGAGGGCAGGTTCTGGCGGAGTTCGCGATTGACCGCAATCGAGGCCGTCACCGTGCCGAGATTGGCGTAGGTCTCGTGGTTCTTCTCGATCGCCGCGAGGTCGTAGAGGTAGTTCACCATCAGCCCATGCGACTGGGCGAGGCCCTTCTTCGACACGTCGCCGAGGAAGTTCAGCCGCTCCAGCCGGGCGCCGTTGCCGAGGTGGAAGCGGGCGACCGGGTCGAGGGGCTTGCCGCGCGGAGTCTTGGCGCGCAGGAAGTAGTAGGCGGCGGCCGGCAGCAGCGCCTTGCGCACCGCTTCGGCCACGGCCTTGTCAGCGTGCCAGTCGGGATTGTCGAGGGCGCGCAGGGTCTCGACATCCTCGCGGGTCAGGCCGTGGGGCGAATCCGCCCGGCGCTCGCGGTCGAGCCAGGTGCGGAAGCCCGGCACCGGCGAGAGGGTCACGAAGGTCTTGAGCGCCGGCATCTCCCGGCAGAGATCCTCGACCACCTGCTTGATCAGGAAGTTGCCGAAGGTGACGCCGGCGAGCCCGCGCTGGCAGTTCGAGATCGAGTAGAAGATCGCGGTGGTCGCCTCGCGGGAGGCCATGGGCTGGCGCTCGTGGGCGAGGATCGGCCCGATCGCCCCGGCGATGCCGGTGGTCAGCGCCACCTCGACGAAGATCAGCGGCTCGTCGACGAGCGCCGGGTGGAAGAACGCGAAGCAGCGCCGGTCGGCGGGCTCGATCCGCCGCCGCAGGTCGTCCCAGTCGGAGATCGCGTGCACCGCCTCGTAGCGGATGATCTTCTCCAGGATGTGGGCCGGGGTGGTCCAGTCGATCCGGTGCAGGACCAGGAAGCCGCGGTTGAACCAGGAGGCGAAGAGGTGCTCGAAGTCGCCGTCCAGGCTCTCGACCGCGTCGAGGAGGCCGGGGTCGCGCTCCTCCCCGCCGCGCTCCTCGGCGCCGCGCAGGGCATCGCGCAGGCTGAACAGGTCCTCGCGCATCCGCACGAGGGCGATCGTGCCGTCGCGGGCGAGGTTGAGGCGGCGGATCAGTTCCTGCGAGCGCGGCTCGGCCGCCTCGTGCAGGCGCCCCAGCGTCGTGCGCGAGGGCGCCGCCTGGTAGGCGGCGATCGCCCCCTCGACCGCCTCGCCGTCGGCCCCGAAATCCACCGCGATCCGGCGCAGGAAGTCGTGCCGCTCGGCCACCGTGAAGGTGGCGTAGCGGTCGAGGATGATGCGCGCGAGCGCGACGCCCGAGGCCTCGCCGCGCCGCGAGATCAGGTCCTCGCAGAGCTTCACGAGGTCGGGGACGCTGGCGCGGGCGAGCGCGTCGCCCTTGCCGAAGGGGATGAGCCCGCGGCCGCGCTCCGTGATGCTCTGGAGGAGGTCGCCGAGGAAGGAGATCGCCACCATGTCGCCCTTCTGCGCTGCCGGTCGCCCGTCCGGGACGGGCCGGATTCCTGCCCCGGCGGCGCCCCTCCGGCAAGGGAGGGCGTCGCCGCGGCCGGCACGACCCTACCCCAGCAGCCGGTCCGGCAGCCACAGGGCGATGCCAAGCACGAGGCAGAGGATCAGGATCGTCGGGAGCGGCAGCCAGGGCGAGAGCTGCATCGCCGCGATGGCGGCGGCAGCCTGGGAGACGTGCAGGTCGCTCGGCCTGCGCCGGGACGACGCGGCCGCGTGACGCGGGTCAGGGCGCGGTGGCGATGACGTGGAGCCAGGCGGCGTGCCGGCGGGCGGTGACCGCCTCGGCGATCGTCCAGCGGGCGAGGCCGGCGGCGGCGAGGAGCGGCTCCAGCGCCTCCGGCTCCCAGTAGCGGAAGTAGCGCGGCGCCCCGAGCTTGTCGGTCGACCATTCCTCGCCCGATCCCCGCTTCAGGCTCACGGCGAGCCGCCCGCCCGGCGCCAGGGCGCGGGCGAGCTTCGCCAGGACGGCGGCGCAGGCGTCGCGGTCGAAATGCAGCAGCACGGCATTCGCCAGGATGAGGTCGGAGGGGCCGGGCAGCGGGTCGGTCAGGACGTTGAGCGGGCGCGCGTCGAAGCCCCTCTCCCGCAGGTGCGCGACGAAGCCCGCCGCGGCGTCGGTGCAGGTGACCGCGAACCCCTTGCCGGCGATGTAGGCGGCGTCGCGGCCGAAGGCGCTGCCGATCTCCAGGATTCGGGCCTCGGAGGACAGGCCCGAGAGGGCGGCATCGATCCAATCCCGCGTGGCGCCGGAGACCTCCTGCGCCGTCCCGGCGATGTATTCGGCGATGCGGCTCTCGTAGGAGCGCAGCGTCTCGCGGTTGCGGCCGGCGGGATCGGTGGATTCGCACATGGAAGGCTCGCGCGAGAGGAAACCCGCCCCCCTCTGCGGGAGAGGGTGCCCGGCGGAGCCGAGCGGGCCAGGACGAAGTCCTGCAAGAGGGGAACCACGCTTCAGGATCGAACGGGAGCGTGGTGAAGGACGCCAGCTGGATCAGCGTCGCGCCCCCCTCTCGACGGGACTGCGTCCGGCTGCGCCTGCTCCGCAGGCCACCCTCCCCGCGGAGGGGGGCAGGGTTGGCGAGCGCGGGGACAGACGCGGCGACTCACGAATCCCGCTCGCCCCGCGGCATCAGCTCCATGCGGTCGGCCCGCTCGCGCCAATCCTCGACGCCGTGGTGGCGGGCGAAGCGCAGGGCGGCGGCGCGCTCGGCCCGCTGCGGGTCGCGGGCGCGGGTGATCTCGACCGTGCCGACGGCGAACGGCACCCCCATGATCTCCTTGGCGAACTGGACACGGTATTGCGACATCGTCCGATCCCTCGCGGGTGACAATCACGCCGGTGATCCGCCGGCTGAGCGGGACGCCTTACCAAGAGTTCTCACTGTCCTGCCGGACCTGGCGATCGCAGCGGCTTCATCGGCCGACCGCGATGGTCCTTCCGGCCCGCGGATCCTCACGGGCGAAGTATCGGCAGATGCCTGTCCCGGGCCAAGCGGAAAATCCCCGACCGGGACCGCTCGGCGACCAGTCTTCCCGTGAGAACCGGCACGACGCCCCACCGCATCCCACATGGGACCCGCCGCCGGAGTGCGGAAGGGCGCGTCCACCGCAAGGATGTCGCAGGCCTTTCGTCCGGCCCCGGCATGTGTGGCGCGCGGGGCGGCTGCGCGGTGCCCCCCGGAGGCACGAATGCGCCGAGCCCCTACCTAGGGCGGTGATCCGGGCTCCCCCAGGCCGCCCGGACGATGCCGCGCATCTCCACAGCCGAATCCCGATGACCGCCCTGTCCCCCGCCATGCCGAACGCCGCCGCCGGGCCGGCCCTCACCCCCGCGACGCGCCTCAGCCTCAGCCTGATCGCGGGCGGGGCGGTGGCGAACATCTACTACAACCAGCCGCTGCTCGCGGTCCTGGCCCAGGATGTCGGGGCCTCGGCGTCGAGCCTGGTGCCGACCGCGACGCTCGCCGGCTACGGGCTCGGCATCCTCGGCCTCGTGCCGATGGGCGACCGCTACCCGCGCCGCGGGCTGATCGTCGGCCAGCTCCTGCTGCTGGCGGGCGCCCTGGTCCTGGCGGCCCTGGCGCCGGGGCTCGGCACGCTGGTGGCGGCGAGCTTCCTGATCGGTGTCCTGTCGACGGCGGCCCAGCAGGCGGTGCCCTTCGCGGCGGAACTCGCGCCCGATGCGAGCCGCGGCCGCATGGTCGGGCAGGTGATGACCGGGCTGCTGCTCGGCATCCTGCTCGCCCGCACGCTGAGCGGCTTCGTCGGCACGTGGTTCGGCTGGCGGGCGATGTTCGGGGCCGCCGCCGGCCTGTCGCTGGCGCTGGCCGCGATGGCGGCCGCGACGCTGCCGGCGACCCGGCCGGCGACCCGCCTGCCCTATGGCGCCCTGATGGCCTCGGTCCTCGACCTCGCGCGCAGCCAAGCGCCCCTGCGGCGGGCGGCCCTGTCCCAGGCGCTGCTCTTCGCGGCCTTCAACGCCTTCTGGACCAGCCTCGCGCTGTTCGTGGAGGGACCGCCCTTCCTCCTCGACCCGGCCGGGGCCGGCCTGTTCGGGCTGATCGGCGCGGCCGGCGCCCTCTGCGCGCCCTTCGCAGGGCGCTTCGCCGACACGCGGAGCCCGCGGCCGGTGGTGATCGGCGGCGCGGTCTTCACGCTCGCGGCCTTCGCGGTGTTCGGGACGCTCGGGGGCCGCTCGCTCGTTGCGATGGCGGTCGGCGTGCTCCTCATCGACATCGGCATCAACACGGCGCTGATCGCCAACCAGACCCGGGTCTACGCCCTTGCCGCCGGAGCGCGGGGGCGGATCAACACGGTGTTCTTCACGGCGGTGTTCGTGGGCGGGGCGCTCGGCGCCTCGGCGGGCACCCGCGCCTTCGCGGCGGGCGGCTGGCCGCTCCTGTGCCTCGTCGGCGGGGCCTTCGCGGCAGCGGCGGTGCTGGTGCCGCTCTTGGAGCGGCGGGAATAGTGCACGACGTCAACCCTCCCCCCTCTGCGGGGGAGGGTGGCCTGCGGAGCAGGCCGGGAGAGGGGCAGCGCGACGCTTCTCCAGGGAGTGCCCGTCAGAACGGTTCAGACATGTCCTGAAGCGGGGTTCCCCTCTCCCGCCCGGCTCCGCCGGGCACCCTCCCCCGCAGAGGGGGGAGGGTCACGCGGTGCGCTCACGGGCTCCAGCCGTATTCCTGCGCCCCCGCCACCTTGCGGTGGAAGGCGAGCTTGCGGTCGTATTCCAGCGGGTCCTTCGGCTTCACCAGGGCACCCGGCGGCACGTTGAGCCAGTCGACGAGGCGCGTGAGCATGAAGCGCAGGGCCGCCCCTCGGCAGAGCACCGGCAAAGCCGCAACCTCGTCCGGCCCGAGCGGCCGGGCGGACTGGTAGGCCCCGATCATCGCCTGGCCCTTGGTGCGGTTGAAGGAGCCGTCCGCCTCGAAGCACCACGCGTTGAGGCAGATCGCGAGGTCGTACGCGAAGGCGTCCGTGCAGGCGAAGTAGAAGTCGATCAGCCCCGACACCTCCTCGCCGATGAAGAAGACGTTGTCGGTGAACAGGTCCGCGTGGATCACCCCGCCCGGCAGGCCGCGGGGCCACTCCGCCTCGAGCCGCGCGAGGTCCTCGCGGGTGCGCGACGCGAGGTTGGGCGCCACCCGGTCGGCCTCTCCCTCGGCCTGCGCGAAGAGCGGGCGCCAGGCCGCGACCGAGAGGGCGTTCGGCCGCCGCATCGGGAAGTCGGCCCCCGCCGCGTGGAGCCGGGCGAGCGCCCGGCCCAGAGCCCGGCAGTGGCGCACGCCCGGGCGGCGCACCGAGACCCCGTCGAGGAAGGACACGATCACCGCCGGCCGCCCGCAGAGCCGGCCCAGGGCCGCGCCGGCGCGGTTGCGGATCGGGAGCGGACAGGCGAGGCCGCGCGCCGCGAGGTGCTCCATCAGGCCGAGGAAGAACGGCAGGTCGGTCTCGGCCACCCGCTTCTCGTAGAGCGTCAGGATGTAGGAGCCGACGGTGGTGTGCAGGAAGAAGTTGGTGTTCTCGACCCCCTCGGCGATGCCCTTGTAGGAGAGCAGGCCGCCGATGTCGTAATCGGCCAGGAAGGCGCCGAGCGCCTCGTCGGGAACCTCGGTGTAGACCGCCACTGTGCGGGATCCGCTTCGCTTGCAGGGAGCGGGACGGCCGGACGGCCCTCCCGGCGCGAAAAGGGCGCCGCCCCGTGATGGAGCGGCGCCCCGCGCTTGTCAAAACCGTGACGGATGGCGCGCCTACTCGGCGGCCTCGCTGCGCAATTCGCGGGGCAGCGGGAACACCATGTCCTCGGTGGTGGTCGAGACCGTGTCGACCGTGACCGCGTAGCGGGTCGCGAAGGCGTCGATGATCTCCTCCACCAGTACCTCGGGGGCCGAGGCGCCGGCGGTGAGCCCGAGCCGGCGGATGCCCGTGAAGGCCTCCCAGTCGATCTCCTCGGCGCGGTTGAGGAGCCGGGTCACCGGGCAGCCGGCGCGCTCGGCGACCTCGCGCAGGCGCTGCGAGTTCGAGGAATTCGAGGAGCCGACCACGATCAGCGCGTCGACGAGCGGCGCCACCTGCTTGACCGCCTCCTGGCGGTTGGTGGTGGCGTAGCAGATGTCGTCCTTGTGCGGGCCGACGATCGCCGGGAACTTCTTCTTGAGCGCCTCGACGATGTGGTGGGTGTCGTCGACCGAGAGGGTGGTCTGGGTCACCCAGGCGAGGTTGTCGCGGCTCGCCGGCTCCAGGGCCTCGATCTGCTCGACATCCTCGACCAGCGTGATCGAGCCCGCCGGGAGCTGGCCCATCGTGCCGACCACCTCCGGGTGGCCGGAATGGCCGACGAGCAGCACGTGGCGCCCGCGCTTGTGGTGGATCTCCGCCTCGCGATGGACCTTGGTCACCAGCGGGCAGGTCGCGTCGATGGTGGTCAGCCCGCGATCCTCGGCGGTCCGCGGCACGGTCTTGGCGACGCCGTGGGCGGAGAAGATCACCGGGGCGTTGCCGTCCGGTACCTCGTCGAGTTCGGCCACGAAGACCGCGCCCTTCCGCTTCAGGCTCTCGACCACGTACTTGTTGTGGACGATCTCGTGCCGGACGTAGACCGGCGGCCCGTAGAGGGCGAGCGCCCGCTCGACCACGTCGATGGCCCGGACCACGCCGGCGCAGAACCCGCGGGGGGCGCAGAGCATGATCTCGAGCGGGGGCTTCTCGGGCGCAGCGGCGCCGGGGGCGGAGAGGTTCACGGGAGCGCTCATGATACCCGGGATATAGCGGGGCGGGTCGTTGCCTGGAACCCTATCATCGCATCGAATCGTGACGATCCCTAGCCCGGGCCCTGCGATCCCTCACGCGGGACGTGAGACCGCGCACGCGGCGGGGCTCGGGCCGGGCCGCAGCCGCGCCAGGCGCAGCAGCAGGGCGAAGGCGGCGAGCGAGACCGCGAGCGCCAGGGCGATCGCCGCCGAGGGGCCGAGCCGCGTCAGAAGCGCCCCGAGGAGCGGCGGGGCGGCCGCGGCCGCGAGGTTGAGGGGCAGCGCGATCCGCGCCAGGGCGGCCCCGTAGGCGGCGCGGTCGTAGAACAGGAGCGGCATCGTCGCCCGGGCGATCGCGAAGGCGCCGCTGCCCAGGCCGAACAGGGCCGCGAAGCCCAGCACCCCGGCCGGGCTGCCCCCGCCGACGAGCAGGCAGGCGAGGCCGAGCGGCATCGCGGCCGTGGCGGCGAGGCCGGTGGTGAGCCCGTCCCAGCGCCCCCCGCCCGCCATGTCGATCACCCGCCCGGCGACCTTGAGCAGGCCCATCGCCGAGCCCGCCGCCACCGCCTGGGCCACGGGAAAGCCGAGGGCCGTGAGGAGCGCGATGGTGATCGCTTCGAGGCCGAAGGACACGAAGGCGCTGAGCCCGATCGCCGCCGCCATCAGCCGGAAGGGCCCGTCGCGGGGGGCCGGGGCCGCCGGCCCGGTCGCGGCCGCGGCGGGCCGCGCGGCGGGCAGCAGGGCCAGCAGCGGCAGCACGAGACCGACCTGCAGCCCGGCATAGAGCATCACCGCGCCGCGCCAGCCGATCGCCGCGTCGAGCCAGGCCGTGAGCGGCCAGAAGATGCCGGTGGCGAGGCCGGTCACCAGCATGACGAGGCCGATCGCCCCCGTGGCGCGGGCGCCCGCGAGCTCGTTCAGGTAGGCGTTGGCGCTCGTCGAGAGCATCGCGGCGCCGAACAGGCCGAGCACGGTCCAGGCCGCCAGGTAACCGGCGAGCCCGCCGGCGAGCGCCAGGAGCAGCAGGCCCGCGGCCCCGACGAGGGTCCCGGCCATCATCACGGCCCGGGCGCCGACCCGCGCGTAGGCCCGGCCGAGGAACGGCGAGGCGAGCCCCGACACCACCATCACCAGGGAGGAGCCGGCGAGCACGACCGGCAGGTCGAGGCCGAGGGACGCGCCCATCTGGACCCCGATCACCGGCGGCAGGAGGACGCTCCCCCAGCCGATCACCTGCGTGACGGCGAGGATCGCGAGGGGGCGGGCGAGGCGGGCGGTCATCGGCTGCCGGGGAGAGGGGGCGGCCATCCTGGATGACGCTGCGGTATCGCGCAACGGCCGAACGCCGCGAGATCGCTGCGCGCGATGGCGGCGCGCCCCCGGGCAGGGCGTCCGGACGACGCGTCCCTCAGGCTCGCCTCTCCGTCCGGCGGACGGCTCGGCTTCGGGCCGTCACGGCGACAGAGCACGCTTCGGACGGCCAGCAACGATGATGCAATTGTCGAACGTGTTGAACGGGTGGCTCAGCTCGACCGCAACGGCGTCGATGCCGGCAGCCTCCAGGAATTCCACGTAGCGATCCAGCTGATTGAGCAAAACGTCCTCGATGACATAGAAGCCACCCGGGCGCACACGATCGAACGATGTCTTGAATGTATTCATCCCGGCCTCCAATTCATGCAGGCCGTCATCGATGAAGATATCGAACGATATATGCGGGATATGGCGCCACAAGCCTTCGAGCGTATCCGGCACCAGCTGATCGATGAAGTACGTTTGAATTCGCTCTTCCGAGAACAAGATACGTTTGTCGATGTCGCCACCGTAAATCAGGGCTTCGGGAAAATACGCCTTCCAGCCGCGCAGAGATGCGCCCGGAACACCGTCCGGTCCCATGTTCGAGGGCATGTCGGCGAAGTTCGTGCCGAGGCCGACCTCGAACAGGGACGTGATAGGATCAGAAATTTCACCAAACAAGACGGAGTAGAATGGCGTGTAATTATGCCATCCCAAGGCCTTGTCGCTGCCATGTCTCGCCATGATTTCGCAGAGCGGTGTCGTCAGCCCGCTCTCCTGCTGCCGGAATTCAAATTTCTCGATGATGGGCCTGAACAGCCGCTCACCTCCACCGATATATCTGTATTTCCCCTCCGGCGACCGCGATCCCGATGAGAGATTTCGCCTCCTGTAAACCTTGTCCGTCAAAAATTTGCGGGCCTCGACAGAACATCTCGGGCCGATCGAAATCCAGAATTCTTCGTGCGTGGCAGGAAACGCGAATGCACCGCCCGAGAAAGCAAGCTGGAAGGTGTGGCTGGGATGCTCCTCGCGGTCGATCAGCCACACGTTTTCCCAGAGCAGGACACCTCCGGTCGCCTCGATCGCGCCGACCAGGTGAGGCGCTGATCGCTGCAGCTCCGGCGGCAGGCTGATGACGTAGGCGGTCATGCTCGTCCTCGTTTGAGCCGCACGGGATTGGACGAGGGGCCCCGGGCCCGACAGACCTGCGACAACCCTGCGGAATGCGCCGCCTCCCACGCAGGCGCCACACTGCGGTCGCTCCCGTCAAGCGGAAAGCTGCGCTTCCCCTACCGGGCGGCGGCCCCACCGCGGAGCCCGCATCCATCGCGCGAGCAGCCGAGGACGAGGCGCGGAGAGCGCCCGTCCCCGCCAGGCCCGGACCCTCTCGTCGCGCGACGTCGACGGCAGTCCCCGACAGGGGCGATGCGGAGAGGGGCGCCGGATCGCCCATGCGAGGGCCTGGACCTCGAGCAGCACGCGCAGCCGCGTGATCTCCTCGACCTCCTCGCGCGTAAGGGCGGGGACGTACACGCCGCGCCGCGGCTCGGCGACGAGGATACCCTTCCCGGCGAGGTCCCGGAACGCCTCCCGCGCGACGGTCTGGCTCGTCCCGTACTGCGCCGCGACGGCGTCCTGGCTTAGCCGCGCGCCGGCCGGATGGACCCCGCGCAGGATCGCCTGCCGCAGCGCCTCGGCCAGGGACGCCGCGGCGGGCGGCGGACTCATCGGGCGGCCGGCGCCAGCCGGCGCAGGACGAGCCCGGTGGCGCCGGACACGGCGCAGGAGGTGAGGAAGGCGAGCGCGTAGGTCGGGAGGAGCCCGTCGCGGACGAGGCCGTGGGCGACAACGAGGTTGAACAGGACGACGCCGAGCGAACCCGCCGCGATGCCCCGCAGCGTGGCCCGGGCCTCCGCCCCGCCGCCCTGCCGATGAGCGAAGACGATCAGCGGCCAGCCGAGCACCGGGATCGGCGAGGCGAGGCCGCTCAGGGTCGGGCCGAGATGCGGGGCGGCGCCGGTGACGCCGAGGACCAGGAGCGTGGCCGCCGCCATCCGGGCCGGCAGGTCGAAGCGCGACGGGGCGGCACCGCCCGCCGCCCGCCCCTCCCCGGCCTCGGGGCGCAGCGCGACGAGGAGCGCGGCGAGGCAGAGGGCGAGGGCGAGGCCGTCGCTGCCGATCCGCAGGAGCGCGACCGCGCAGGCCGCGTAGGCGCCGAGCCCCGCCAGCACGCTGCCCGCGAGGCCCCATCGCCGGGACGCCACCGCGTAGGCGGCGTAGGAGGCCATGACGGCAGCGAGCCCCTGGAGCGCGCCCGCGGCCGCCCCGGCCGCGAAGGCCGGCCCCTGCTCCAGCGCGAGGTAGACGGAGATCGGGCCGGAGGTCAGGGGCAGCCCCGCCACCACCCCGCCGACGAGCCCGCCCCAGCGCCGGCCGGCGAGGGAGACGAGCCCCATCAGGAGCGGCGTCACGACGAGCTTGATCCAGACGAGAAACACGCGGCCTCCTCCCATGGGCACCGGCGGGCCCCGGATAACCGATGACCGATGCGATGCAAGCCGCAGGCGGCGGCCGCCTCGCCTGTGCCGCAACCCCGGGTTATGGGTGCGGTCCCCTGCCCTCACCCGGAGCCGCATCCGCGATGGCGAGCGCCGCCGACCACGCCAGCTTCCTGCCGCCGGTCCTCACCTTCCTGTCGGCCGCGGTGATCGGCGTGCCGATCCTGCGCCTGCTCGGCCAGAGCGCCGTCCTCGGCTACCTGCTCGCCGGCGTGGTGATCGGGCCCTCCGGCCTGTCGCTGATCCCCGATCCCGAGACGGCGCGCAGCGTCTCCGAACTCGGCGTGGTGCTGCTCCTGTTCATCGTCGGGCTCGAACTCGAACTGTCGCGGCTGATCTCCATGCGCCGCGACATCCTGGGCCTCGGCACGCTCCAGCTCGTCACCTGCGCGGCGGCGCTCGGGGGGCTCGCGGTGCTGGAGGGGCTGCCGCCCGCGGCCGCCGTGGTGGCGGGAACCGCGCTCGCCCTCTCGGCCACCGCGGTCGCCCTGCAATTGCTGGAGGAGCGGCGCGACCTCGGCGCGCCCTACGGCCAGCGCGCCTTCGCGGTGCTGCTGTTCCAGGACCTGTCGGTGGTGGCGATCCTGGCGCTGCTGCCGCTGCTCGCCACCACCGGCACGGCGGCGAGCGGGAACTGGGTGGCGGAGGCCCTGCGCTCCTCGGGCACCGCGGTGGCGGCGATCCTGGCGGTGGTGCTGGTGGGGCGCTACGGCCTCAACCCGTTCTTCCGGCTGCTCGCCGCGAGCGGCGCCCGCGAGGTGATGACGGCCGCGGCCCTCCTGGTGGTGCTCGGCACCGCGCTCCTGATGGAGGAGGTCGGGCTCTCGATGGCGATGGGCGCGTTCCTGGCCGGGCTGCTGCTCGCCGAATCGAATTTCCGCCACCAGCTCGAGGCGGATATCGAGCCCTTCCGCGGCATGCTGCTCGGCCTGTTCTTCATGAGCGTCGGCATGGCGATCGACGTGGCGCTGGTGCGCGAGCACTGGCTCGGGCTCTCGGTCGCCATGGTCTCGGCGATCCTGCTCAAGACCGCCCTGGTGGCGGGGCTGTTCCGGATGTTCGGCTCGCCCTGGCTCGACGCCCTGCGCGGCGCGGCCGTGCTGGCGCCCGCGGGGGAGTTCGCCTTCGTGCTGCTGCCCCTCGGGACCGAGCTCGGCATCGTCGAGGGCACGGCCGGGCGGCTCTCCATCGCGCTCGCGGCGGTCACCATGCTGGTCGGCCCCCTCGTCGCCAAGGGGATCGACGCCCTCATCGCCCGGCGGCGGACCGAGGAGATGGAGCCCGCCTACGACGTGATCGAGACCACCGAGGCCCGCGTGCTGGTGATCGGCTTCGGGCGCTTCGGCCAGATCCTCAACCAGGTGCTGCTGGCGCAGGGCGTCAGCATCACGGTGATCGACAAGGACGTGGAGCAGATCCGCAACGCCTCGCGCTTCGGCTTCCGGGTCTATTACGGCGACGGCACCCGCCTCGACGTGCTGCGCGCCTCGGGCGCGGGCCGGGCCGAGCTGATCTGCATCTGCATCGACGACCCCGACGAGACCCTCAAGATCATCGACCTCGTGCACGCCGAATTCCCCTCCGCCCGCACCTACGTGCGGGTGTTCGACCGGGTGCAGGCGATCGAGGCCATGAACCGGGACGTCGACTTCGTGATCCGCGAGACCGCCGAATCGGCGCTGGCCTTCGGGCGCGCCACCCTGGAGGCGCTGGGCGTGCCGGCGCCGGAGGCCGCCGCCATCGCCGAGGACGTGCGCAAGCGCGACGTCGCCCGGCTGGTCCTGCAGCAGGCGGGCGAGCCCTTCGACCGCGCCGACCCGCTGCGCAGCCTCGGGCGCATCAAGCCCGAGCCCCTCACGGCGCCGCAGCGGGCCTCCCGGGCGCTGACCCAGGAGACGCAGGACATCATCGCCCGGGAGCGGCCCCCCGCGCCGGCGCCCGAGGCGGCGCAGCCCGAACCGGAGCCGGTCTCCGATGACGCCTGAGGCGGCGCCCCCCGCTCCGGCCGCCCGGGCGGCCTTCGTCACGGGCTCGACGCTCCGGCACGTCGCCGTGATGGGAGCGGCGGGCTCGGCCGGGCTGATGGCGGTCTTCGCCGTCGACCTCCTGGCCCTCCTCTACGTGTCCTGGCTCGGCGATCCGCGCCTGACGGCGGCGGTGGGCTTCGCCAGCATCCTCCAGGTCTTCGGCATCGCCCTCAACGTCGGCACCATGATCGCGGTCGGCGCGCTGGTGGCGCGGGCGCTCGGGGCCGGCGACCGGGAGGGCGCGCGGCGCGTCGCCGCCTCCGCCATGGTGCTCAATGTCGGCGCCTCCCTGCTGCTCGTCGCCGCGATGCTGCCCGCCCTCGACCCGCTGCTGCGGCTCGTCGGGGCGGGGCCGGAGACCCTCCCGGCGGCGCGGCGCTTCCTTCTGATCTCGCTGCCGGGGCTGCCCCTGATGGCGCTGGGCATGGGGCTCTCGGGGGTGCTGCGGGCGGTGGCGGATGCCCGCCGCTCCAGCGCCGTGACGGTGGGCGGGGCCGTGGTGGCAGCGGCGCTCGACCCGCTCCTCATCTTCGGCCTCGGGCTCGGCCTCGACGGGGCGGCGCTCAGCGTGGTGGCGGTGCGGTTCGCCTTCGCGGCGATCGGCTGGCAGGGGGCCGTGCGCGTCCACCGGATGGTGGCGGCGCCCCGGCTCGCCGATCTCCGCGCCGATGCCCCGGCGGTGCTGCGCATCGCGCTCCCGGCGGTGCTGACCAACTTCGCGCCCCCGGTGGCGAGCGCCTTCCAGGCGCAGGTGATGGCGGGGTTCGGCACCCAGGCCGTGGCGGCGAGCGCGGTGATCGAGCGGCTGATCCCCTTCGCGTTCGGGGGGCTGTTCGCGCTCTCGGGGGCGATCGGGCCGATCCTCGGCCAGAACTGGGGCGCGGCGCGCTTCGACCGCATGCGCGCGACCCTGCGCGACGGGGTGCTGGTCACCGCCCTCTACCTCGTCGCCGTCTGGCTGGTGCTGGCCCTCGGGCGCGGGGCGCTCGCGCAGGCCTTCGCCCTCGACGGCGAGGCGGCCCGGCTCGTGACCTTCTTCGGCCTCGTGGGCGGCGGGATCTGGTTCTTCAACGGGCTGCTGTTCCTGGCGAACGCGGCCTTCAACAATCTCGGCTTCCCGCTCGCCTCCACGGCCTTCAACTGGGGCCGGGCGACGCTCGGCACCATGCCGTTCGCGCTGCTCGGCGCCCGGCTCGGGGGGCCGGAGGGCGTGCTCGTCGGCGTCGGCCTGGGCTCGATCGCCTTCGGGACGCTCGCCCTCCTCGCCGCCTTCCGGGTGGTCGGCGTGCTGGAGCGGCGCGCGGCCGCGCCGGTGCCCGTCCGGGCACCGGGCGACCGACCCGCCTCAGGCGGCGGCCCCGCGCCCGGCACCCGGGCGGGCGACGACGCGGCCGTCGCGGGCCACGATGCTCACGCGCACCGTTGATGCGCCCAGAGACTTCGCGTGGCGTCGATCCGCCAGGTGCAGGGTCGGGTCCTCCCGCCACGGGAGTTGGAGGGCGCCCGCCACCTCGCAGCGGCTGAGCCCGAGATCTTTGAGCATGCGGTCGTCGAGGTCGGCGAGGCGGTGGGCGGCGCGCCGGTGGGCGATGAGTCGGAGAATCGCCACCCCGCCCTGAGCGGCCACGCGACCGGCCCGCAGGACCAGCGAGAGAAGACCGAGGGGAGCGAAACCGAGACTCATCGTGACCTCCGGCGGCCGCCGTTCCGGGGCGTGCCGCAGGGTTATCCATACGCCCGTTCGACCGATCCGTTGAGCGAATGCTTGAGATGCGTTACATCACGGAAAGTGATGGAGGACGGCCCCGTGCACCCTCTCGACATCGACCAGCTGCGCACGCTCGTGGCCATCGCCGACACCGGCTCCTTCACGCAGGCGGCCGAGATCGTGCACAAGACGCAATCGGCCGTGTCGATGCAGATGAAGCGGCTGGAGGGGCGGGTCGGGCGCGAGGTGTTCTGCCGGTCCGGACGGGGCGTGCGGCTCACCGATGCCGGCGAGCGGCTCCTCGACTACGCGCGGCGCATCGTGCGGCTGCAGGCCGAGTGCCTGGCCAATTTCGAGGAGGGCGACCTCGCGGGCCGGGTGCGGCTCGGCCTGCCGGACGACTACGCCGACCGCTACCTGCCGGAGATCCTGGGGCGCTTCTCCCGCGCGCATCCGCGCGCCGAGGTGACGGTGGCCTGCGAGCCCACCGACATGCTGGTGGGGCGGATCGAGAGCGGGGACCTCGACCTCGCGATCATCACGGAGGCGCGCCAGCGCGGCAGCATCGAGACGCTGCGCACCGAGGCCCTGCTCTGGGTCGGGTCGAGCCGCCACGCCACCCACGCGCAGACGCCGCTGCCGCTGGCGCTCGGGCGCCCGGCCTGCATCTGGCGCGCGGCGGCGCTCGCGGCCCTGGAGCGGGTCTCCCGCCCGAGCCGGATCCTGTTCGTGAGCTGGAGCTCCACGGCGGTGGGCGCGGCGGTGCTGGCCGGGCTCGCGGTCTCGGTGCTGCCCGAGAGCGCGCTCCGGCCCGGGATGCGCATCCTCTCGCCCGCCGACGGGTTCCCGGCGCTGCCCGCCTTCCGGGTCGGCCTCCTGCGCCACCGGGGCGCCGCGCCCCTGCCGCTGGCGGACGCGCTCGCGGGCCAGATCCGGCAATGCCTCGACAATCTCGGGGTCGACGCGGCGTAGGCGGCACCGGGTTCCGGCTCACGGCCCCAGGGATTCCAGCTCCCGCCGGCACGCCTCACCGAACGCGGCGAGCGGGTCCGGGATCTCGCCCGCCTCGAACTTGAGGCGGATCTCGTGGAACGTCAGGTTGGGCGAGGTGTAGGTTTCGACCACGTGCTGCATCAGGCGCTCGGCCGCCGCGATCACCGGGCGCGACGAGCGCAGGCGCATGCGCCCGATCAGGGCGAAGAGGCCGACGATGAGCTCGGGGCCGTCCGGGTCGTGGGTCATGGCATCGGCCAGGCACCGGGCCGCCTCGGCGATGAACGCCTCGTAGAGCGCCTCGCGCTTGGCGGCCTCCTGCGCCCGCTGCTGCGCCTGCTGCTGGCCGCGCTGGGTGAGCCAAGTCGTCGCCATCGACGACATCGCCCCCACCAGGGAACCGGCCAGGCCCGTCGCCGCCGTGAGGATCGCGGTCTCCATGGATCGGCCCTCTTCCTCCGGGTCGCGCGCCGGTCCGGGCGGGATCAGGCGTCCCGCTGGGATGGAACGGGATGCCTGCTCCGGCGGCCTGCGTCCGCCGCAGGATCGACGACGAATCGGGCCCGGACCGTCGCACACGGCCCTGGAGGTTGTCACACCAGCGGTCTCCAGAGCAGAATCCGATCACGTTGCCATCGGACACGGCTCCAGGTCTTTGATTTTTAGGCGTTCTCTGCGACGAACCGGTATCCACTTCGTCGGACAATGCTCTAGCGCGACAGCACGCCCGTCACGCGGTTGCTCATGTTGCTGTAGATGTTGCCGGTCGAGTTGCCGAAGGCGGCGATCCCGGTGATCAGCGCCAGGAAGATGAAGCAGACCAGGATCCCGTACTCGATCGCCGTCGCCCCCGCCGCATCGCGCAGGAATCGCCGGACCGTGCCGCGGCGCAGCCATCTTCCGAGCACGACCCCCTCCCCTTCGCCAAGCGAAGCACGACCGTCCGGCGACATCCGCGGCGCCTCCCGCCCCCGAGCGGGGGTGGGCCTCGCGGCGCCTCAAGTGTCTCCGGACAGCCTTGCAGGTGCGGACAGAATGCAGGGGAACTCCTCACCGTCAGTTAAGAGGATCCCGGAAACGTCGATCCCGGGACACTTCCCGTCCCGGACAGACCTCCGCCCGGCCTTCACTCCTTGCCGGTGGCCTTGCGCAGGGCGTCGATGCGCTCGGAGGCCTCGGCCTTGTCGAGATCCGGATCGTAGGCGCCCTCCTCCCCGGCCTGCTCCGACAAGGTCTTGAGGTAGGAGGCCTGCGCGCCGGTCATCGGCTCGCCGCCCGTCGTCCAGTCCTTCGGGTCCTTGATCCGGTTCGAGGGCTCCTGCGCCTCGGGCGCCGCGGTCTTCGGGTTCGGCGCCTGCTGGGCCTTGGTCATCACGACTCCTGTGTTCGCGTAATGTTCTCGAAGCGAGAACGCACCGCGCGCCGTCGTGTTCCGCGGCCGAACCCGGCCGCGGGGGCAACCCCGCGTGGGCCGCGGGTCGTCCCCGCGGCCGGGCAGGTCCTCAGGCGGCTTCCGCCCGGGGCTGCACCTCGGCGCTGTAATCGTCCATCAGCGTGCGGGTCAGGTCCGCGGGCACGAACCGGTAGGGACCGGCCTCGGCGACCGGGGTCACCTCGGCGGCCGAGCCGGTGATGAAGCACTCGGAGAAATCCGCCAATTCCTCGGGCCGGATCCGCCGCTCGATCACCGCGATGCCGCGGCGGCGGGCCAGCTCGATCACCGTCTGGCGGGTGAGGCCGTTCAGGAACCGGTCGGCGAGCGGGGTGTGGATCGCCCCGTCCCTGACGAAGAACACGTTGGCGCCGGTGCACTCGGCCACGTTGTCCTCCCAGTCGAGCATCAGGGCATCCGCGTAGCCCTTCTTCTCGGCCCGGTGCTTGGAGATGGTGCAGATCATGTACAGGCCCGCCGCCTTCGAGGACGAGGGCGCGGTGCGCGGGTCGGGCCGGCGGTACTCGGCCATGTCGAGGCGGATGCCCTTCATCTTGGTGGCCGGGTCGAAGTAGCTCGGCCATTCCCAGGCCGCGATGGCGAGGTGGATGGTGTTGTGTTGCGCCGAGACGCCCATCATCTCCGAGCCGCGCCACGCCACCGGGCGCAGATAGGCGTCCTTGAGGCCGCTCTCCTTGAGGACGAGCGCCTTGGCGGCGTCGATCTCGGCCACCGAGAACGGCACCTCGAAGTCGAGGAGCTCCGCCGAGCGGCGCAGGCGCTGGGAATGCTCGGTGCTCTTGAAGATGCGGCCGCCATAGGCGCGCTCGCCCTCGAACACGCAGGAGCCGTAGTGCAGCCCGTGGCTGAGTACGTGAATCTTCGCGTCCGCCCACGGCACCATGCGGCCGTCGAACCAGATGTGGCCTTCACGCTGGTCGAAGGGGATAACGGACATGACGTTGATCCTCGGTTGCGGTTCGTTTCCGCGAGGGCGGGCTGGCTCGCAATCTTCGTGCTCCGACGGCACGGATCGCGTACGTTCGTTGCGCCAGCGGGGTTGACGGGTATCAACCGGGCTGAGATATGTCAACAAGGCTGACGTAAATCGGGCCGCCTCCCGGCGGGCCGCGCGAGCGGGGCGAGAGCATGGACAGGACCGGAAACCCCGTGGCCCGGACCCGGCCCGCCCCGCGGGACCTCGCCCCCGCGGGCGCCGCGCCGCTGCGGGCCGCCAACGAGGACCGCCCCGACGGCGAGCCGCCCGAGGCCGCCCACCCTTACGACCTGATCGAGCTCCTGTTCTTCGCCTACCGGGACTTCGTCTCCGACCCCGACCGCATCCTGGCCGAGTACGGGTTCGGGCGGGCGCATCACCGGGTGCTGCACTTCGTGGCGCGCAATCCCGGCCTCACGATCGCCGAACTCCTCGATATCCTGCGCATCACGAAGCAGAGCCTCAACCGGGTGCTCAAGGAATTGATCGAGACGGGCTACATCGCGCAGCGGGCCGGCACGAGCGACCGCCGCCACCGGCTCCTCACCTGCACGCCCGAGGGGCGGCGCCTCGCGGCGGACCTCGCCCGCGTCCAGGGCGAGCGGGTGCGCCGGGCGCTGGCCGAGGCCGGCCCGGGCGCCCGCCTCCCCGCGAGCCGCCTCCTCCTGGCGATGATCGACCCGGACAACCGGGCGGCGGTGGGCCGGCTGGTCGGCGCGCCGGACGCGGTCCGCCCCGGGGCGGAGCTGCGCTCCGGGGCGGAGCTGCGCTCCGCCGGGGAGGCGTGAGGCGATGACGGCGCTCGCCGCCCGGGCGGACCTGCCCGACCACGCGCCCCACATCCTCGTCGTCGACGACGACCGGCGCCTGCGCGACCTGCTCTCGCGCTTCCTCTACGATCAGGGATTCCGCGTCACGGCGGCGGCGAGCGCCGCGGAGGCGCGGGCGAAGGGCGCCCATCTGGTCTTCGACGCCCTGGTCCTCGACGTGATGATGCCGGGCGAGACCGGGTTCGACTACGCCCGCCAGATCCGCCTGACCTCGCAGGTGCCGATCCTGATGCTCACCGCCCGCTCGAACCCCAACGACCGGGTGACGGGACTGGAGATCGGCGCGGACGACTACCTGCCCAAGCCCTTCGAGCCCCGCGAGCTGATCCTGCGGCTCAACAACATCCTGCGCCGGGGCGCGCGCAGCCAGCCCGCGGGCGGGGCAGCCCCCCTCGACGCGGTGCGGTTCGGCCCCTTCCTGTTCCGGGTCGAGCGCGGCGAACTCGCCCGCGACGAGGAGCCGATCCGGCTGAGCGAGCGCGAGCGCGAGATCCTCACCATCCTGGCCTCCGCGCGGGGCGGCCACGTCGCCCGCGAGGCGCTGAGCAGCGGGGCGGAGGCCGGCAACGAGCGCACCATCGACGTGCAGATGAACCGCCTGCGCCGCAAGCTGGAGGACGATCCGGCCAATCCCCGCTACCTGCAGACGGTCCGGGGCGTCGGCTACCGGCTCGTCCTGGACTAGCCCGGTGGCGCTGCCCGGCGGGCTCGCCGCCGTGCCGCGCGGGGGCCGCGCGGCGGCCCGGGCGGGGCTCGCCGCGCCCCGCGCCCTGTGGCGCCGGGTCGGACGGGCCTTCAGCGAGCGGCTGCCCAAGGGTCTCTACGCCCGCTCGCTCATCATCATCATCGCGCCGGTCGTCCTGCTGCAATCGGTGATCGCCTACACCTTCATGGAGCGGCACTGGCAGCTCGTGACCCGCCGCCTCTCGGCCGCCGTCACGGCGGACGTGGCGGCGCTGATCGACATCTACGAGAGCTACCCGCAGGACCGGGACGCGGAGACGCTGGAGCGGATCGCGGCCGAGCGCCTCAACCTCGACGTGGACGTCCTGGAGGGCGCGAAGATCCCGCCGCCGGGGCCGCGGCCCTTCTTCTCGCTCCTCGACGAGGCGCTCTCGGACGAGATCCGCCGCCAGATCAAGCGGCCGTTCTGGATCGACACGGTGGGCCGCTCCAGCCTGATCGAGATCCGGGTCGAGATCCCGGGCGGGGTGATGCGGGTGATCGCCCGGCGCAGCCAGGCCTACGCGTCGAACTCGCACATCTTCCTGCTCTGGATGGGCGGCACCTCGCTGGTGCTGCTCGGGGTGGCGATCCTGTTCCTGCGCAACCAGATCCGGCCGATCCTGCGCCTCGCGGACGTCGCCGAGAGCTTCGGCAAGGGCCGCGAAGTGGAGTTCCGGCCCCGCGGCGCCCGCGAGGTGCGCAAGGCCGGCCACGCCTTCATCGAGATGAAGCGGCGCATCGAGCGGGCGATGGACCAGCGCACCACGATGCTGAACGGGGTCAGCCACGACCTGCGCACCATCCTGACCCGCTTTCGCCTCTCGCTGGCGCTCCTCGAGCAGGGGCCGGAGATCGACGACCTGCTGCGCGACGTCGACGAGATGAGCCGGATGCTGGAGGCCTACCTCGCCTTCGCGCGGGGCGATTCGGGCGAGCAGGCGGTCGCCGTCGACCTGCGCGCGGTGCTGGAGGACCTGCGCACGGACGTGGAGCGGCTCGGCGGCCACGTGAGCGAGGTGACGGTGGAGGGCGCGGCCCGCGCGACGGTGCGGCCCGACGCGTTCCGGCGCTGCCTGTTCAACCTCGCGGCGAATGCGGCGCGCTACGGCGAGACGATCGCGCTCACGGCCCGCCAGGAGAGCCGCTGGCTCGCCGTCTCGATCGACGACGACGGGCCCGGGATCCCGCCGGACCAGCGCGAGGAGGTGTTCAAGCCCTTCGTGCGCCTCGACGATGCCCGCCAGGACGCGGGCGGCTCCGGCCTCGGCCTCGCCATCGCGCTCGACATCGCCCGGGCGCATGGCGGCGACATCGCGCTCCACGACAGCCCCCTCGGGGGCCTGCGCGCGACGGTGCGGATCCCGGCCTGAGAGGGACGCCCTCAGGCCACCATGCTGCGCGAGGAGTCGCGGACCTGCCGGGCCGAGTCGCTGACCCGCTGCGTCGATTCCGCGATCAGCCCGACGCTCCGGGAGATGTCGGAGACCGCCGAGGTCATCGCCTGCATGCTGCCCGAGATCTCCTGGGCCACCACGGCCTGCTGCGCGACCGAGGAGGAGATCGCGGCCGAGATCGCGTTGACCTCGCCGATCGTGGCGCCGATCCCGGCGATGGCGGTGGCCGCCTCCTGGGCGGCGCTCCGCGTCTGGCCGATCTGCGTCCCGATGCTCTCGGTGGCCCGGGCGGTCTGGGCGGCGAGGCTCTTGACCTCGGCGGCGACCACCGCGAAGCCTCGGCCCGCCTCGCCGGCCCGGGCCGCCTCGATGGTGGCGTTCAGCGCCAGCAGGTTGGTCTGGCTGGCGATGCTGTCGATGAGGTCGACGATCTCGCCGATGCGCTGGGCCGCCGCGGCGAGGCCCCCGACCACCGCCGAGGTGGCGCTGGCCTGCGCGACGGCGCGGCTGGCGACCTCCAGCGCCCGCTGGACCTGCTGGCTGATCTCGCCCACCGAGGCGGCGAGTTCCTCGGCGCCCGCGGCCACGCTCTGAGCGGTGCCGGAGACCTCCTCGGAGGCCCCCGCGGCGCCGATCGCCTGCTCGGAGGCCCGGGTGATCGAGGCCGCGATGCCGTCGAGGTCGCCGTCGATGGCCCTGTGCAGCCGCGCCCGCTCGCGGCGGTCCAGGGCCGCCGCGGTGACGTCGGTGGCGAATTTCACCACCTTCACGAGGCGCCCGGCCGCGTCCAGGATCGGATTGTAGGTGGCCTGGATGAAGACCTCGCGGCCGCCCTTGCCGATGCGCCGGTACTCGGCGGACTGGAAGTCGCCGCGCCGCAGGTTCTCCCAGAACTGCCGGTAGGCGGGGGTGTCGCGCTCGGATTCGGCCACGAACATCGCGTGGGGCCGGCCGCGGATCTCGTCGAGGGTGTAGCCGACCAGGGCGAGGAAGTTGGCGTTGGCGGTGAGGACGGTGCCGTCGAGGGTGAACTCGATCACGCCCTGCGCGCGCTGGATGGCCCGCACCTGGCCCTCGAAATCGGCGGTGCGCCGCTTCTGGGCGGTGACGTCGGTGGCGCATTTCAGCACGCCGGTGGGCTTGCCGCCGCGGCCGAGGATCGGGTTGTAGGAGCCCTGGATCCAGACCTCGCGGCCACCCTTGCCGATGCGCCGGAACTCCGCCACCCGCGCCTCGCCGCGCCGCAGGGCGTCCCAGAACTGCCGGTAGGCGTCGCCGTTCCGCTCGTCCTCGGGGACGAAGAGGCCGTGGTGCCGGCCCCGGATCTCGTCGAGACCGTAGCCGACCAGGGTGAGGAAGGTCTCGTTCGCCGTCAGGATCGTGCCGTCGAGCGCGAACTCGATGATGGCCTGCGACCGCGAGATGGCGCTCAGCCTGGTCTCGGCCCCGGATCGAAACATCGCCATGCCACCCTCTTCTGTTCGTCGAGCATCGGCTCGCCCCCGCGACGTCATACGGAGCAATGTCGATTAAGAGGGTCTTGCAACGATCAGGAACTGAATCGGACCGTCTATCCCTCGGCCATAACCGCACAGGATTAACCCCTGGTCGAATCGCATCATATGTAATTCCGATATCAACCTGAAGTTTGTGCCTTCGGTACTGAACGCGCTTGAGTTCCGATGCGACCAACCGGCTCGGATGCTCCGGACCGGCTTCATGAAATGACAATTTACGATCGCGAAAGGAGATCGGCCCGAGGAAGGCCGGCCGCGGAGCCGCGCCGGCTCCGCGAATTCACGGATTGTTCACTGCCGCTCGGCCTAGTCCGTCTGCCGGGCGCGCCGTCGCGGACCGGGAGCCCGGGCGCGGCGCCGCGCCCGGGCTCCTCAACGAGGTGTGAATTCGGGTCGGGGACGGGCGCCGGGCTTCCCCCTTCGGCGACACCAATCGTTAACGCGTGCCGAATTAGCCTCCCGGTGCTCTTCCCCGAGTCCCGAGATGGATCTCATCGACCTCGTGCGCCTGTTCGCGGAACCGCTCGACCTCGCGGTGATCGTCACCGATGCCGATCTGGTGCCGCCGGGCCCCGCCGTGCTCTACGCCAACCCCGCCTTCGCCCGCCTGAGCGGCTACCCCGCCGAGGAATGGCGGGGAGCCTCGCCGCGCCGCCTGCAGGGGCCGGGGACGAACCGGGAGGTGGCGGGCAGCGTCCGGCGCGCCCTGCGGACGGAGGGGCGCTTCCTCGGATGCCTGCAGAACTACCGGAAGGACGGCGAGGCCTATCTGTGCGAGATCGACGTGCGGCCGCTGCTGGGGCGGGAGGGCCGGCCGGAGGCCTTCATCGCCTTCGAGCGCGAGGTCGTGCGCCGTCGGGGCAGGCCGTCCCGGCACGGAATGGGCCGCTTCTCCACGATCGCGCCCGTGGCCACCCTGGATCTCGGCGGGGGCACGCCCCTGTTCGGGTGAGGACGGGACGGCCGGCGCGGGCCGCGGTCGCCCCCGGTCACCCGGCGGCGACGGGTCGGGCGGCCATCGCCCGGCGGGCCAGGAGGCCGGCGGCGCTCATGGCGACGATCACCGCCGCGTAGGCGTCCGCCGTCGCCGGGTAGCCGATCGTCCGCACCAGCCAGCCGGCGAGGATCGCGGGCAGGCTGAAGGCGAGGTAGCTCTGGAGGTAGTAGGCCGACAGCAGCTCGGCCCGCTCGGTGGGCGTCGCGAGCGGCATGATGGTCCCGAGGGCGCCGAGGAAGTTCGTCCCGAACCCGGCCCCTCCCAGGAGCGTGCCGCCGATCATCACCGGCACGTTCGCCCCGTGCACGCCCGCCAGCACGACGAGGAGGCCCGACACCATCGCGAGGGTACCGGCCGTGAGGTTGGACCCGGCGGGCCGCGTCCGCCGCAGGGCGACCGCGACCGCGCCGGCCAGCATCAGCGCCGCGACCACCGCGCCGCCCGTGAGCGGCGCCC
Source organism: Methylobacterium sp. JK268 (assembly GCF_054052225.1). Taxonomy (NCBI): domain Bacteria; kingdom Pseudomonadati; phylum Pseudomonadota; class Alphaproteobacteria; order Hyphomicrobiales; family Methylobacteriaceae; genus Methylobacterium; species Methylobacterium sp. JK268. Next base: position 28,569 of record NZ_JBSVZN010000021.1, read on the forward strand.
GGCTCCCGGTGGCGGCCACGACCAGCGCGGGGACGAGCGACAGGTAGAAGCCCCCGAGCATCCAGGTCGCCACGTTGATCGGCGTGACCGCGGCGAGGGGCCGCCGGGCCCGCGCCGGCACCACGACCCGCGGCCTCAGGGAGAGCAGGATCCCGCGCAGCGGGCCGGACCGTCCGCCGCCGGTCTCCGGCGTCCGCCACAGGAGGAGCGCCTGGACCGCGAACAGGCCTCCCAGCAGCAGGTAGACGAGCCGGAGCGGATGCGGGCCGACCTGCAGGAGGGCGCTGGTGCCGAGGGCGCCCGCCGCCATCCCGACGAGGGGCGCGAGGGCGTTGACCAGGGGCCCCCGCGCGCGGTCGAGATCGACCAGGGCCGCCCCGAGCGAGCTCGCCGCGATCCCAGTCGCGAGGCCCTGGACGACGCGCGCCGCCACGAGCGACCCGGCCCCGTCCGCGGTCGCGAACAGGGCCATCGCGGCCATCTCGACGAGGAGGGCCGCGAAGATCACCGGCCGGCGGCCGAGATGGTCCGACACCGACCCGGCCACGAGGAGCGCCGCCAGGAGCGCCAGCGCGTAGACGGCGAACACCGCGGTGGTGACGACCGGCGGCAGCGCGAAGGCCTCCTGGTAGAACCGGTACAGGGGGGTGGGCGCGGCCGAGGCGGCCAGGAAGGTGCCGAGCACGGCCGCGTGGAAGAAGAGCACCGGGCGGGACCCGGCGGGTCCGCCCCTGGATTCGTCGCCCGTGGTCATCTAGAACCCCCTTAAGGCTAACGCGTTGCGTTAATCCGTAGCGCGCCGGAGCGACAAACGCAAATTGTTTGCGTTTGCGAGGAACGGAACGGCGGGGTGGCGATGAGCGCGAGGCAGGGGCCGCGTCCGGGCGGGCGCAGCGCGAGGGTCCAGGCGTCGGTCCAGGCGGCCGTGCGCGATCTCCTGGCGCGGATGGACCGCCAGGAGGTCACGGTGCCGCTGGTCGCCGCGGCGGCCGGGGTGACGCCCTCCACGATCTACCGGCGCTGGGGCAGCCTCGCGGAACTCCTGGCCGACGTGGCGGTCGAGCGGCTCCGCCCCGACGGCGAGCCGGCCGATACGGGGGACGGACGCGCCGACCTGGAGGCCTGGGCGGAGCAATACGCGGAGGAGATGGCCTCGACGCCCGGCCGCGCGATGATCCGCGACGTTCTGGCGGCGGCGGACGTGAGCGGGGCGCAGCGCTGCTGCACCTTCACGCGCGAGCAGATCGCGGTCATCGCCCGGCGGGCGGCGGCGCGCGGCGAGGCCTTCCCGGACCCGGAGACGGTGCTCGACGGGGTAGTGGCGCCGATCCTCTACCGGATCCTGTTCGGCGAGGTCGCCAGCCCCGCGCGGATCCGCGCGCTCGTGGCGCGCACCATGGCGCTCCGCCGGCCGGAGTGACCGCCCCTCACAATCTGGACGAGATGTGGCCCTAGAGCGCTGACGAACCGGCGGGGACGGAACGGGCGCATCGCGCGCCCGCCCCCTCCCCGTCCCCGAACCGGACCCCGCGATGACGGCCGACGCCCAGCCCCCGACGACAGGCCAGCCCCTCGATCCGGTCGAGCGCTCGCGGATGATCTCCGAGTCGCTGCGGCAGATGGCGCGCATCTCGCGCTACAACGACCCGCGCCAGCAGCTGCGCGAGGCCCGGGCGCTGCGCCAGCGGGACTACGTCACCCCGACGCTGTTCGCCGTCCTGTTCGTCCTGCCGATCGTGGTGGCGATCGCGGTGTTCGGCTTCTACCTCTCGGACCGCTACGAGGCGGAGGTGCGCTTCGCGATCCGTCCGGCCGTCGGGGCGAGCGAGGCGTCGAGCGGGAAGAGCGAGGGCGGCGGTGGCGGCGGCACGGACGTCGCCGGCGCCCTGCGGGCGCTCACGGCGCAGGACATCGTGTTCGCCGCCGAGTACATCACCAGCCGGCCGATGGTGGAGGCGGTCGAGCGCCAGCTCCCCCTGCGCCAGATGTTCTCCCGCGACGGCATCGACCTGTTCTCCCGGTTCGACCCGGGCGAGCCGATCGAGAAGCTGGTGCGCTACTGGCGCGAGCGCGTCCACATCGCCACCGAGGGGACGGGCATCGTCAAGGTCGTGATCGACGTCTTCGACCCGCAGGAGGCGGTGGCCATCGGCCGGGCGATCCTCGCCGAGAGCGAGCGGCGCATCAACGACCTCACCCAGAAGGCCCGGAACGACGCCCTGGTCGAGAGCGACCGCGCCCTCGACGACGCGCAGAAGCGCCTCGCCGACCTCCAGGTGACGATGCGCGACCTGCGCAACCGCAACGGCCTGCTCGACGCCGAGAAGACCGCCGGGGTCAACGCCAAGATGATCGCATCGGTGCGCGAGCAGCGCATCGCCCTCGCGGTCCGGCTCGCCCTGCTGGAGCGCGACCTGAAGGGCGACACCCGCAGCCTCCAGGACCTCAGGGCGCAGATCGCCCAGCTCGACGCCACGATCGCCGGGCTGGAGCACGAGGCGACGAGCCAGGATCCGAGCCAGGGCCCGGGCATGGCCGAGGCGCTGACGCGCTACGAGCAGCTCGAGGTCGACCGCAAGAACGCGCTGTCCTTCTACGGGCGCATGATCGCCGCCCGCGAGCAGGCGCGGATGATCGCCGATCGCCAGGTCGAGTTCTTCACCGTCGTGGTGGAGCCGACCCTGCCGCAATCCGCCGTGCTGCCCCGGCGCCTGCAATGGATCGCCGTCACCGTGGCGGGCGCCGCCGCGGCCTTCGGCCTGTCGATCCTGCTGCGCAACTCCCTGACCTGACGGCGGCGGCGCGGTGCCGGCGCCGCCGCCGGCCCGGTCAGGCGATGCGGCCGCCGAGTTCGTCCTCGATATGGGCGCGGATGATCGTCTCGAAATCCGGCTCCGCCCGGAAACCGAGGTCGAGGGCGCGGCGCGGGTCGAAGCCCCGCGGCCAGCCCGCCACGATGCGCTCGACGGTCGGGTCCGGCTCGCGCCGGATGCGGGCCACCACCGCCTCGCCGGCGACGCGGCGCAGGGCCTCGATCTGCTCGGCCACCGTCACGGCCACGCCCGGCATGGTGAGGTTGCGCCGGTCCCCGAGCCGCGCGCCCTCGATCGTGGCGGCGTGGAGCAGGAAGCCCACCGCCGCCCGCGGCGAGGCGTGCCAGTGGCGCACGGTCTCGGAGACCGGCAGCACCGCCTCCTGCCCGGCCAGCGGCTCGCGGATGATGCCCGAGAAGAAGCCCGAGGCCGCCTTGTTGGGCTTGCCCGGCCGCACGCAGATGGTGGGGAGCCGGATGCCGATTCCGTCGAAGATGCCGCGCCGCGTGTAGTCGGAGAGGAGGAGTTCCCCGATCGCCTTCTGGGTGCCGTAGCTGGTGAGCGGCGCCGACAGGAACTCGTCGCCGATCGCGTCCGGCATCGGGGCGCCGAACACGGCGATCGAGGAGGTGAAGACGAGGCGCGGGCGATAGCCCTCCCCGACCGCCCGCACGGCGTCGAACAGGCGCCGGGTGCCGTCGAGATTGATCCGGTAGCCCTTGTCGAAATCCGCCTCCGCCTCGCCCGAGACGATCGCCGCGAGGTGGAAGATCACGTCCGGCCGGCCCGCCACGAGGCGCTCGGCCTCGCCCGGCAGGGAGACGTCGGAGGCCGAGAGCGAGACCGGGACGCGGACGGCGGGCGCCTCGGGCGCCACCACGTCGTGCAGGGTCAGGCGGGTGATCGCCTCGCCGCCGAGGCTGCCGTCCTGGACGAGGCGGGCGAGGAGCTTGCGGCCGACCATGCCGGCCGCACCGAGGATCAGGATGTGCATGGGCGATCTCCCGGGGTCAGAGCGCGAAGCCGCCGTCGACCAGGTGGGTCTGGCCGGTGGTGAAGCGGGATTCGTCGGAGGCGAGGTAGACGGCGATCGCCGCGATCTCCTCGGGCGTGCCGAGGCGGCCCATCGGCTGGCGGTCGATGAAGCTCTGGCGGGCCGCCGCCTCGCTGGTGCCGGTCTGGGCGGCGAGCGCCCGGATGCGCTCGTCGAGGGAGGGCGACTGGATCGTGCCGGGGCAGATCGCGTTGGCGCGCACGCCCTGGCGGATGAAGTCGCGGGCCACCGCCATGGTGAGCCCGATCACCGCCGCCTTGGTGGCGCCGTAGACGTAGCGGTTGGGCGCGGTGGCGATCGACCCGACCGCCGAGGCGATGTTGACGATCGAGCCGTTGCCGCGCTCCAGCATGCCGGGCAGGAAGGCCCGGATGGTCCGGTGCATCGCGCGCACGTTGAGGTCGAAGGCGAAGTCCCACTCCGCGTCGGTGCAGTCGAGGATCGTGCCGTGATGGACGAAGCCCGCCGCGTTGACCAGGATGTCGACCGGGCCGGCCTCCTTGGCGAAGGCCGCCACCGCCGCGTCCGAGCGCACGTCGAGGGGGGCGGTCGCGGCGCCGGTCAGGCCGTCGAGCTTCCCCGCGTCGAGATCGGTGGCGAGCACCCGGGCGCCCTCCGCCAGGAAGGCCGCCGCGATGGCCCGGCCGATCCCCTGCCCCGCCGCCGTGACGACGGCGCTCTTGCCCGCAAGACGTCCCACCATGCTGCCCCCTCCCGATGCACCCGTCACGCGAGGCGCTTGCGCATGTGCACCAGGCGGCGGTCCGGGCGGGCCTCGACCCGCTCCGTCTCCCAGCCGTGGCGCGCATACCAGCCGACCGCGCGCGCGAGCTTCTCCCCGGTGTAGAGGCGCAGATCCGGGAGGTCGAGATGCTTCGCGCGGGCCTCGAACGCCGCCAGCAGCCGCGTCCCCAGGCCCCGGTCCTGCCGGGCGGGGTCGACCGCGACGCTCCAGAGCAGGAGGTGGTCGGGGGCCGGATCGAGGACGAGGGCGCCGGCGAGGCCGCCCCCCTCCTCCAGGAGCCAGACCTCGTAGGTCGCGAGCAGCGCCTCGGGGGGCGTGAGGAGCGGCAGGGGCTCGACCCCGAGCAGCGCCCGGTTCGGCGCGTAGGCGGCCCCCTGCAGGGCGGCGAGCGCCGGCAGGTCCGCGCGCGTCGCCCGGCGCAAGGGGTGGCCCGGGATCGCCGGAGCGGTCAGCACCGAGAGGCGCAGGCGCTGGCTCCCGTCCGCCGAAAAATTCTCCGGCGCGAGCCAGCGCGCCTGGGCCTGCGCCACCTGCGGCCACTCGGTGTCGAGGAGCGAGAACCACGCGGTGTCGCGGTTGCGGCCCTTCACGATCACCGCCTGCCGAAACAGGCCCTCGTAGGTGAAGCCGAGGCGGAGCGCCGCCGCCCGCGAGGGGGCGTTGAGGGCGTTGCACTTCCACTCGTAGCGCCGGTAGCCGAGGCCGAAGGCGTAGTCGGCCAGCAGCCGCATCGCCTCGGTGGCGCCCGGCGAGCGCTGCAGGGCGGGCGTGTACAGGATGTTGCCGACCTCGACGACCCGGTTGGCGGGGTCGATCCGCATCAGGGTCGCGTGGCCGAGCGCCCGGCCGGTGGCGGCGTCGAGGATCGCGAAGAACAGCGGGTCGGACGAGGCCTCGCCGGCCCTCAGGTCCTCCAGGAAGGCGCTCGCCTCGGCGTAGGGCCCGCGGGGCATGTAGAGCCAGAGCGCCTCGGTGCCGGGGCCGACCGCGCCGGCCGCGAGGTCCGGGCCGTGGGCGGCGGCGTCGAGGGGCGCCAGCGTCACGAAGCGCCCGCGCAGGGTGACGCGCTCCGGGCGCGGGGCCGGGTCGGAGGGGATGACGGGTGCGCCGATCGGCAGGCCGGTGGCGGGGTCGGTGTCGGGGATCATCGCGCCGCGAGGTCCTTGCGGAAGAAGCCGTTGAGGTCGGAGAAGCCCGCCGCGCCGTCGAAGCCCGCGAAGCTGCCCTCCTGCCGCAGGCGTGTCGCCGCCCGGATGAAGCCGGCCCAGGCCGCCCGCGCCAGCGCCGAGCCGACGCTGACCCGCCGGACGCCGAGCGCCTCCAGATCGGCGACGGTCAGGCCCGCATTGGTGCCCATCAGCAGGTTCACGGGCTTCGGCGCCACCGCGGCGACCACGGCGCGGATCTCCTCGCGGCGCCGGGGTCCGGGCGCGTAGAGCACGTCGGCGCCGGCCTCCGCGTAGGCCTGGAGGCGGTGCAGGACCTCGCGCAGCGGGTCGGGATGGCCGGTGAGGTAGGCCTCGCAGCGGCCGGTGAGGATCACGTCGGCCCCCGATCCGTCGATCGCCGCGCGGGCGGCGCGCAGGCGCGCCACCGCGCGGTCGAGGTCGTAGAGCGGCTTGTCCCGATCGCCCGTCGCGTCCTCGATCGACAGGCCCGCCACCCCGGTCGCCACGCAGAGCCGGACGCTCTCGGCGACCCCGTCCGGGTCGTGGGCGTAGCCGGATTCGAAATCCGCGTTCACCGGCAGGTCGGTGGCCGCGACGATCTCGGCGATGTGGGCGAGCATCGCGTCCCGGGGCACCGCCCAGTCGGTGTCGGGGAGCGCGCGGGAGAAGGCGAAGCCGGAACTCGTGGTGGCGAGCGCCGGGAAGCCGAGCGCGGCGAGGTAGCGGGCGGTGCCGATGTCCCAGGGGTTCGGCATCACGAAGCAGCCCTGCCCGTGGAGGGACCGGAAGGCGGCGCGGCGGGCGGTGAGGTCGGTCATGGGGCGCTCCGGGAGGGTTGGCGCACGCGGGATGCCGTCGTGCGGACAGGCTGTTCCCGATCAGGAAAGGGAGCGCCTCCCCTCTCCCGAGTGGGAGAGGGGTCGGGGGATCGGAGATCCCGCGTGAGGGACGGACGCTTCAGCAAGAAGGCAGGACCGTGCCGCTGGCAGCTCGACGGTTCAGTCTTCTTGCGAAAGCCGAGCCACCCTCACCCCTGCCCCTCTCCCAGCCGGGAGAGGGGTTCCCCGCGCTTTTCCTGTCCTCGCAGAGCCCTACCCGCACGAAAGAGACACCCCGCCTCTCCCCCGCAGCCTATGCCGACGGAACCGCCCGCCTCAATGCCCTTCGAACTCCACCAGCGTGAAGACCGGCACGTCGAGGGCGCGCAGCTTGGCGGCGCCGCCGAGTTCCGGCAGGTCGATCACGAAGCAGGCCGCCACCACCTCGGCGCCGATCTGGCGCAGCAGGTTCACGGCGGCCGCGGCGGTGCCGCCGGTGGCGATGAGGTCGTCCACCAGCACCACCCGGTCGCCCGGCTTCACCGCGTCCGAGTGGATCTCCATCTCGTCGGTGCCGTATTCGAGGGCGTAGGCGATCGAGACCGTGGTGTGGGGCAGCTTGCCCTTCTTGCGGATCGGCACGAAGCCCGAGGAGAGCTGGTGGGCCACCGCCCCGCCCAGGATGAAGCCCCGCGCCTCGATCCCCGCCACGCGGTCGATCCGCCCGCCCGCGAAGGGATGGACCAGGGCGTCGACCGCCCGGCGGAACGCGCCGGGATCGCCCAGCAGCGTGGTGATGTCCCGGAAGATGATGCCGGGCTTCGGGTAATCCGGGATCGAGCGGATCGCGTCCTTCAGCGCGGAGAGCATGTGCGGGTCCATGGGGGCTGCCTTCTGGGATCGGGCCGGGTTGGAACGGAGGGCGGCGGCGCGGGCCGGCGCCGCCGGCCCGCCTCACGCATTCGCCTTCCTGAGGAGGGCGACGAGGTCGCGGTGCAGGGCCTCGTTGCCGCAGGCGACGGAGCGGGCCGCGAGCGCGTCCGGGCCGCCCTCGGCATTGGTGGCGAAACCGCCGGCCTCCCGCACCAGGATCAGGCCCGCCGCCATGTCCCAGGTCTGGAGGTCGCGCTCCCAGTAGAGGTCGGCGCGCCCGCAGGCCACGTAGGCGAGGTCGAGGGCCGCCGAGCCGAAGCGGCGCACGCCCCCCGTCACCGCCATCACGGTGGCGAGTTCCTTGAGGAGGCGCGGGTGGTTGCCGCGGCCGAGATAGGGCGAGCCGTAGAGGACGAGCGCGTCGGCGAGGTCGCCGCGGGCCGAGACGCGCAGGCGCCGGTTGTTGAGGAAGGCGCCCTTGCCGCGCTCGGCGATGAACAATTCGTCCTTGATCGGATCGTAGATCACGCCCGCGACGACCTGGCCCTCCCGCTCGAGCCCCACCGAGATGCAGAAATGCGGGATGCCGTGCAGGAAGTTGGTGGTGCCGTCGAGGGGATCGACGTGCCAGGTGTGGGTCTTGTCCGGCCCCTCGATGGTGCCGCCCTCCTCCATGACGAGGCTGTAGCCGGGGCGCGCCTTCATGAGGGCCTCGCGCAGGGTGGTCTCGGCGCGCCGGTCGGCGGCCGAAACGAAGTCGCCCGGGCCCTTGCGCGAGACCTGAAGGTTCTCGACCTCGCCGAAATCGCGCTTGAGCCCGCGCGCGGCCTTGCGCACGGCGTCGACCATCACGGTCATCAGGGGAGAGTTGATCATCAGGCGGTCCCGGTCGCTGGCGGCACGCGGCGGCGCTCGCGCGGGGCGCGCCCGGCCGGTTGCCCTCTGGAGGTTGGGGTCCGGCCTTAAGGGGTCATCCGGTCCGCCGCAAGGCGTTCGGCCCGCGCGCGTTCCTCCGGCGTGATCCCGGCCAGCGCCTGGGTCAGCCACGCGTCGCTCAACCCCTGCGCGCTGGCCGCCATGTTCCAGGCCGCCGCCTCGACGAGGTTCTTCGGCACGCCCCGCCCGGCCGCGTAGAGGCGGGCGATGCGGTTCTGCGCCACCGCGTTGCCCCGGTAGGCGGCGTGGCGGAAGTAGCGGGCGGCCCGGGCCTCGTCCTTCGGCACGCCCTCGCCGTTGAAGAGCAGGATCGAGAACTCGACCTCGCCGGCGACGTCGCCGTTGTCGGCGGCGCGCCGGAACAGGGAGGCCGCCTGGGCGGCGTCCTTCGCGACGCCGCGGCCCTTCAGGTAGAGGATCCCGAGGGCGTGCTGGGCGGCCGGCACCTCCTGGTCGGCCGAGCGGCGCAGGAGCGCGGCGGCCCGGGTCAGATCCGCGGGCGCGCCGGTGCCGAGCAGGATCAGGGCGAGATTGTAGCAGGCGGTGGGCTCGCCCTTGGCGGCAGCCTTCTCCAGCCAGGACCGGCCCGCCGCCACGTCCTTGTTCATGCCGCGGCCTTCGAGCGCCATGGTCGCCAGCAGGTTCATGCCCGCCGGATCGCCGAGATCCGCCGCGAGCCGGTACCATTCCACGGCCTTGGCCGGATCCTGCCGCACTCCGAGGCCCTGGTTGTAGAGTTCGCCGAGCAGGACCATGGCGGGCGCGTCGCGCCGGTTGGTCTCCAGGCGCTTCGTCGCCTCCCGGAAGGCGGCGTTGTAGTAGCCGCGCTGGTAGGCGCCATAGGCGACGTCCGCCTTCGGGTCGCTGCTGCCGGTGGCGGGCGGGAGCGTGGAAGAGCCCGGCAGCAGGGCGCTGGGCATGGTGTTCGAGGTCCCGGCGGTGGCCGTCCCGGCCAACAGGGCCGGCGCGGCCAGAATGGCCGCCCCGGCCACCAGGAGCATGCGCCCCGCGGGGATGAGCCGTCTCACGCCGAGGCTCCAGCGAGCCGCGCCTGGGCCTCTGCCACCGCTCCGGGGGCGTCCCAGAGGGCGGGCGCGAGGGCGACGAACTCGGCCCCGGTCGCGGCGAGCTCCGCCACGGCGTCGAGGTCGTGGGCGAGCGCCACGCAGGGCGTCTCGAAGATCTCCGCCCACCAGGCGGCGAGGTCGCGGGTGCTCTCCCGGGTGGCGCGGGGCTCCTCGCCGAACAGCACGTAATCGACCCCCGCCTCCCCGGCCTCCATGGCGGCGTGGCGCGAGCGCAGGCCCCCCGCCCCGAGGATGCGCCCGTCGCGCAGGCGCTCGCGCTGGTCGCGCAGGGCGTCGCCGGGCTCGTCCGCACAGGCGGCGTGGACGCCGTCGGCCCCCGCCCGCGCGGCGAGCGCCACCGGGTCGATGCCGGGCGCCTCGCAGGCCACGACGAGCGCGGCGCCGGCCTCCTGCACGGCGGGGGCGAGGTCCTTCACTTGCCGGATGAGCGCGCGCTCATCCACCGGGGCGAGCCGCAGGATCACCGCCGCCACGTCGCCGTCCCGGCAGGCGGCGACGAGGCGCGCCGCGAGGTCGGGGCCGGCCTCCGGCCCCGCCAGCAGGACGAGGCGGGTCGCGGGCGGGGGTTCGGGCGCGCGGGGCTTGCGGTCGGGGGACTTCGGGCCCGGGGATTTGGACGTGGTCATGGGCGCTGTGTGGCGAGGCAACGCTTCAAAAATATGGCGCCCGAAGGGCCGCGGGTGCAGTGACGTCGTGGTCCCGGGTGTTGGTGTGAGTTCGGCCGCCGGGACTTCACCTCTCTCACGCTCTCAGGGGTTCGACGCTTCGACGCGCCCTCCACGAGGCGCGGTCATTCATGGCTCGGGCGGCAGCTGGTCCGCTCGGAAATCTCGACCGGCGTAAAGGACCCGCAGGACTTCCAGCTAACCTGAATTCAGTCGGTAAGCGATGAGGACGCGCCGTTCCATCGCCCAGGTCCGCACGCCTGCGGCGATGTCGTCGCGCGGCGTTCCCAGTTCTGGGAACGCAGTGAGGCGGGCACACGCCGCTTCGATGCGGTCGATGTACCCTCCTGCCCGGGTTGGGCCACTCTGCTGATCAATGTAATCGCAGATCCCAAAAAGGTCTGCCTTCGCGATCCGATGGAAGACGAGATCAAGCGCCATGCTTCGCGGCTTTCAGCCGATCCGCATGATATGCGCGCAACTCGTTGAACACCTGATCCGCGGGGAGCGTTGAGCTGGGATCGTCCAGCGCCTCGCGCAACTTCGCGCGCATCACCGCATCGAGGGTCGCTTCCTCGCGCTCCAGCGCCCTCAAGCCTGCTCGGATGACCTCGCTGACCGACGCATAGGCCCCGGAGCGCACCCGGGCCTCCACGCGCTCCTGCATGTCGCCGAGCGTCACGGTCACGGGCTTGCTGGATCTCATGGGTTCACGCTCTCGGTCGGGCGCCTATCATAGCAGTGTGCATGACAAAGTCATACACGTCGGCGACGGCTGCCCTTGTCCAGGAGGCGAACCTAATCGTCGGCTCAGGGATTTCCGTAACGCCACGCTCCGCGGCGAAGCCGCGCCCGAAACCTTCTTCCACGGCGGCTCATCGCATCCGGACACCGACGTTTGCCCGGGTATGGGATCAGGATCGGCTCGACACCGGGCCGCTCGTGACGGCGTCGCCCGCCGCAACAGAATACCCGCCGCGGCGACGCGGCGGGTATTCTGCTCGGCCGGCTTGTCCCCTACTCCGCCGCCGCCTTCTGCTTCGCCCCGAAGGCCGGGTCGAGCTTGCCGGCGGCGTAGCGCTTGGCCATCTCGGAGAGCGCGATCGGCCGGATCTTGCCCGCGTGGCCGGCCGTGCCGAACTCCTCGAAGCGCTGCTTGCACAGCTTGGTCATCGCCTCCATGGCCGGCTTGAGATACTTGCGCGGATCGAACTCCGCCTTGTTCTCCGCCAGGACCTTGCGGATCTGGCCCGTCATCGCCATGCGGTTGTCGGTGTCGATGTTGATCTTGCGCACGCCGTGCTTGATGCCGCGCTGGATCTCCTCGACCGGCACGCCCCAGGTCGGCTTCATCTCGCCGCCGTACTGGTTGATGATGTCCTGCAACTCCTGCGGCACCGAGGAGGAGCCGTGCATCACGAGATGCGTGTTCGGCAGGCGGCGGTTGATCTCCTCGATCACGTTCATCGCCAGCACGGCGCCGTCGGGCTTGCGGGTGAACTTGTAGGCGCCGTGGCTGGTGCCCATCGCCACCGCCAGCGCGTCGACCTTGGTCGCCTCCACGAACTTCACCGCCTCGTCCGGGTCGGTGAGGAGCTGGTCGTGGCTCAGCGTGCCCTCGGCGCCGTGGCCGTCCTCGGCCTCGCCCTGCCCGCTCTCGAGCGAGCCCAGCACGCCGAGCTCGCCCTCGACCGAGACGCCCGCCCAGTGGGCCATCTCGGCGACCTTGCGGGTGATGGCGACGTTGTAGGCGTAGTCCGCCGGGGTCTTGCCGTCGGCCTTCAGCGACCCGTCCATCATCACCGAGGTGAAGCCGTACTGGATCGCGGTGGCGCAGGTCGCCTCGTTGTTGCCGTGGTCGAGATGCATGCAGACCGGGATGTGGGGATAGATCTCCACCAGCCCGTCGATCAGCTTGGCCAGCACGACGTCGTTGGCGTAGGAACGCGCGCCGCGGCTCGCCTGCAGGATCACCGGCGAATCGGTGGCGTCGGCCGCCGCCATGATCGCCAGCCCCTGCTCCATGTTGTTGATGTTGAAGGCCGGGACGCCGTAGCCGTGCTCGGCCGCGTGGTCCAGTAGCTGCCTCAGCGTGATGCGCGCCATCGTCAATCCTCCACGAGTACCGATATGTGACCAGTATAGGCGATCGGGTGGCGCCGTCCTAGGGCAGGATCCGGCCGCACGGCAACCGGACCCTGCCCTAGGTGTTTGATCTTACCGCGTTTTCTGAGACGAACCGGCAGCCACTTCGTCGAAAAATGCTCTTAACCGCGCCACCCTGAACCGTTGCCTCACGCCTTCAGCGCGTCGACGCCCGGGAGCGGCTTGCCCTCCAGCCATTCCAGGAAGGCGCCGCCCGCCGTCGAGACGTAGGTGAAGCGCTCCGCCACGCCCGCGTGGTTGAGGGCCGCCACCGTGTCGCCGCCGCCCGCCACCGAGACGAGCTTGCCGGCGCTGGTGCGCTCGGCCGCGTGGCGGGCCGCCGCCACCGTCCCCTGGTCGAAGGGCGGGAATTCGAAGGCGCCGAGCGGCCCGTTCCAGACGAGCGTCCGGGCGTCGTTGAGGGCCGCGGCCACCCGCTCCACCGACTGGCCGCCGACGTCGAGGATCATGCCGGTCTCGGGGATCGCGTCGATTCCGTAGGTGTGGTGGGGGGCGCCCGCCTTGAATTCCTCCGCCACCACGGCGTCGACCGGCAGGATGATGGCGCAGTTCTTCTGCCGCGCCGCCTCGATGATGCGCAGAGCCGTGCCGGCGAGGTCCTTCTCGCAGAGCGACTTGCCGACGCCGATCCCGGCCGCGTGCAGGAAGGTGTTGGCCATGCCGCCGCCGATGACGAGGGCGTCGACCTTGCCGACCAGGTTCTCCAGGAGGTCGATCTTGGTCGAGACCTTGGAGCCGCCGACGATCGCCAGCACCGGCCGGGCCGGGGCTTCGAGGCCCTTGGTCAGGGCGTCGAGTTCGGCCTGCATCAGGCGGCCCGCATAGGCCGGCAGCGCGCGGGCGAGGCCCTCGGTCGAGGCGTGGGCGCGGTGGGCGGCCGAGAAGGCGTCGTTGACGTAGAGGTCGCCATTTGCCGCCAGGGCGCGCACGAAGCCTTCGTCGTTCGCCTCCTCGCCCGCGTGGAAGCGGGTGTTCTCCAGGAGCGCCACCTCGCCGTCGCGCAGCGCCCCCACGGTCTTGGCGGCGGCCTCGCCGACGCAGTCCTCCGCGAAGGCGACCGGGCGGCCGAGTTCCCGCCCCAGCGCCTCGGCGATCGGGCGCAGGGAATCCTTGGGGTCCGGCTTGCCCTTCGGGCGGCCGAAATGCGCGAGCAGCACCACGCGCCCGCCGGCCTCGGCGATCTCCCGGATCGTCGGCAGCACGCGGGTGATGCGGGTCGCGTCGGTGACGCGGCCGTTCTCCGTCGGGACGTTGAGGTCGACGCGGACGAGGACGCGCTTGCCCCGCAGGTCACCGGCATCGTCGAGGGTACGGAACTTCGTCATGGCGGCCTCCTCGGGGGCGGGGTCAGCGGGGCGGGATCAGGGCTTGCAGGTTGAGGCGCTGGGCCGCGAGCGTGAGCGCCACGGTCAGGACGGCGGTGATCACCGCCGTGACGACGAGCATCCCGAAGCCCGGCAGGCGCCGCGTGCGGTCGGACAGGCTGCGCAGCTCGGACCGCAGGGCCGCGAGGTCGGACTGGCGGGCGGCCTCGTTCATGCGCTGGCTCGCCGCCTCGACCCGGTCCTCGACGCGGGACAGCAGCGCCTCCGAGCGGGCGTACTTGTCCTCAATGCGCGAGGCCTTGTCCTCGATCCGGGCGAGCTGGTCGCTCACCTGGGGCGGCAGGCCGGACGGCGCGCCCGGCGGCAGCTCGGCGCGCCCGACGGAGAGCGGGGCGGCCGGGACCGGGCTTGATCCCGCGGGCACCGGGACGGCGCCGGAAGCGGTGGTTCCGAAGGTGGAGGTGACGTCCGTGGCGTCGGTCATGGCAACTCCTCGGCATGGCCCCGCCGCGGCGGGGCGCCGGTTCGCAATCGGGAGGCGCGGGATCCCCTCTCCCGAGAGGGAGCGGGGTAGGGGTGAGGGCCGGACGCTTCAGCAGGAAGGCTGAACGATGCCGCTGGCAGCGCGACGTCCGGAGCCAGTCCTGACGCCGAGCCACCCTCACCCCTGGCCCCTCTCCCACTCGGGAGAGGGGAATCGCGCCTGACGAGGTGGGGACCGGTTCGAACGGGGGATCTGGCTCCGGAGCCCGCGCGGAAGTGCGGCTTCCGGCGCCGGGCCGGCCTCAGATCAGCTTCGCGAAGGCGACCGAGGTGTCGGCCATGCGGTTCGAGAAGCCCCACTCGTTGTCGTACCAGGACAGCACCCGCACGAAGGTCCCGTCCAGCACCTTGGTCTGGTCGATGTGGAAGGTCGAGGAATGCGGGTCGTGGTTGAAGTCGATCGAGACGTTCGGGGACTCGGTGGTGCCGAGCACGCCCTTGAGCGGGCCGTTCGCGGCGGCCCGGATGGCGTCGTTGATCTCGGCCACCGAGGTGGCGCGCTTGGCCACGAACTTGAAGTCCACCACCGAGACGTTCGGGGTCGGCACCCGGATCGAGGTGCCGTCGAGCTTGCCGTTCAGCTCCGGCAGGACGAGGCCCACCGCCTTGGCGGCGCCCGTGGTGGTCGGGATCATCGACAGGGCGGCGGCGCGGGCCCGGTAGAGGTCCTTGTGCATCTGGTCCAGCGACGGCTGGTCGTTGGTGTAGGAGTGGATCGTGGTCATGAAGCCGCGCTCGATCCCGACCGCGTCGTTGAGCACCTTGGCGACCGGCGCGAGGCAGTTCGTGGTGCAGGAGGCGTTCGAGATCACCCGGTGATCGGCGTTGAGCTTGTCGTGGTTGACCCCGTAGACCACCGTGAGGTCGGCGCCGTCGGAGGGGGCCGAGACGATCACGCGCTTGGCGCCGGCGTCGAGATGGGCCATGGCCTTGTCGCGCGCCGTGAAGATGCCGGTGCATTCGAGCGCGATGTCGACGCCGAGGTCGCGGTGCGGCAGCTCGGCCGGGCTCTTGATGGCGGTCACGCGGATGCGCTGGCCGTCCACCACGATGGCGTCGCCCTCGACCGTCACGGTGCCCGGGAAGCGGCCGTGCACGGAATCGTAGCGCAGCAGGTGGGCGTTGGTCTCGACCGGGCCGAGGTCGTTGATGGCCACGACCTCGATGTCCTGGCGCCCCGCCTCCTTGATGGCGCGCAGCACGTTGCGCCCGATGCGTCCGAAGCCGTTGATGGCGACCTTGACCGTCATGGTGATGACTCCCGAGAGGGAGCGGGGGTGCCGGCACCCCGCTCCCGGTTGCGGCGCGGGCGCGCCGGCCAGCGGCCCTGCGCCCGTGCGGTGGATCGAGTGTGCCGGTAGATAGGTGCGGCCGCGACCGGGACGACCGTCCCGCGCGCGCCCGGCCTCCCATCCGGGGCGGCGCGTGCGGGGGAGGCGAGAGGCGTCACGGGAACCCGGATTCTGCGGCTTTCCGCCGGCCGAGATGGCCAAGCGCGAGCGCGGGCTTCCTAACATGACCCCTCCCCCTGTCAAACTGCGCCCGGCCGGTTGTGCCGCCTCCCCACAGTTCGGACGCGTCCCGGCCGAGGTTTCGACCAGGTGATTGCGGCCAGCGCGGCCGCGTTCTAGGGTCATGATGATTGCGTGTCGTGGCGTCGAGGGGTTGAACCATGAGTGCGGCGGTGGACGACGCGCTGCGCCGGCTCGAGGCCGCGGTCGCCCTGCTCGACGCCGCCGTGACCCGCCGGCTCGACGCGGAGCGCAGCCGCCAGGACCTCGAGACCGAACTCGGCCTCATGCAGGAGGACAGGGCGCGGCTCGCCGCCGAACTCGACGCGGCGCTGGCGCAGCTCGCCGAGGCGGTCGCGGTGACCGACGACGTGGAGCACCGGCTCGGGCGGGCGATCGGCACCGTCGAGACCGTGCTGACCCGCAACCGCGCGGAAGGGTGAGGATTGACGGGCCGATGCCTCAGGTGACGGTGAGCATTGCCGGCAAGAGCTACCGCATGGCCTGCGGGGAGGGCGAGGAGCGCCACCTGGAGGAGCTGGCGCGGGGCCTCGACGCCCGCATCGGCGAGATGCGCAAGGCCTTCGGCGAGATCGGCGACATGCGCCTGCAGGTGATGGCGGCGCTGATGGTGGCGGACGAACTCGCCGAGACCCGCCGCCGGGTCGAGACGCTGGAGCGGGAGGTCGCCTCCCTGCGGGAGGCCGCCTCGTCCGAGGAGGCGGGGCGCGAGGCCGCCGAGACCCGCATCGCCGAGGGGATCGGGCGGGCGGCCGAGCGCATCGAGGCGGCGGTGCGCCGGCTCGTCCCGGGGCCGCAGGCCGGCGGGGCGGAGCCGGTGGACGGACGCGGGACCCCATAGCGGCTTCCCCGCACCAGTGTGACCCGCGGATCACGCCGGTTTCGCAACCGCACAGGCGCGGCCGTTTTAAGCTTGGCTTTATCCCGGGCCCGTTTACGGCTTGGCCATGGGTTGCGCCGCACGATGCGCGGCAGTTCACGCATCGATCCCCGTCATTCCGCGTTTTTCAAAGAGGCCCCCATGCGCCGCTTCGCCCCTGTTCTGGCCGGGCTCGCCTGCGCCGCGACCGCGTGGGCGGCCCCCGCCGCCGCCTACGAGATCGACCCCCTCACCCGCCAGCCCCTCAACCAGGGCCTCGCCGTCACGGTGCGCCCCTCGGCGGCCGCGGCGGACCCGTCCTCGCCGGCGGCGATGGACGCCACCGTGCCGAAGATCAGCCCGATCGCGCGGGAGACCGTCGCCTATGACGGCCCCTACGGCCCGGGCACCATCGTGGTCTCGACCGCCGAGCGGCGGCTCTACTACGTGCTCGGCGGCGGCCAGGCCCTGCGCTACGGCATCGGCGTCGGCCGTCCGGGCTTCGCCTGGGGCGGGGTGCAGACCATCACGATGAAGCGCGAGTGGCCCGATTGGCGCCCGCCGTCCCAGATGATCCGCCGCCGGCCCGACCTGCCCCGCTACATGAAGGGCGGCCCGGAGAACCCGCTCGGCGCCCGCGCCATGTATCTCGGCGGCACGCTCTACCGCATCCACGGCTCCAACGAGCCGGAGACGATCGGCACCGCCGTGTCCTCGGGCTGCATCCGCATGACCAACGAGGACGTCATCGACCTCTACGGCCGCACCAAGGTCGGCGCGCGGGTGGTCGTGCAGCGCTGAGGCGGGCTTTCGGGACAGGGCTTTGCCCCTTCCCGTTCACCAACCCGAGATGCCGGCCTCGCGCCGGCATTTTTCGTTCGGAGACCGGGATCCTGTCTCGCCCGCGAGGAGACCGGCTTCCAGCGGCGAGGCCGGGGGTTGAGGGCATTGGCGTCAGATCTGCCGCCCTGTGGCGAACACCGCGTCCGGCCCGAGATCCAGGGCTTCGGCGGTCGCCTCGGCGATGAGGACGTGGTGGGTCCGCCCCGCGTCGAGGTGGTTGGCTTCGATGGCCCCGCGCGCGATGCGCAGGAGAAGCTTCGGCACGCGCTCGCTGTTGTCGTAGATCAGGACGCCGTGGGCCAGCGGGATCGCCTTGGCCAGATTGCCGAAGGCCCGCGGATATCGGCGCCGGATGTCGTCCTCGGGGATGTGATGGCCGCCGCGGCTCACCCGCTCGGCGACGCGGCGCACATTCAGGTCCGCGCTGGCCAGTGCGACGAAGACGAGGCCGATCTCGTAGCCCAGGTTTCGCGCCCGCCGCATGAGGGCGATGGCGTGATGGCTGCTCAGGGTCGTCTCGAAGACGAAGTCTTCCCGCGCCTGCAGCACCGCGTCCAGGCGCAAGATCGCCAGCCGCGCGGCCTGCGTGTTCCCGGCCCCGGCGGAACGCGCGATCACGTCGGCGTTCACGAACTCTCCGACCGGCTGCAACAGGTCGAAGATGCTGGACTTGCCGGACCCGTTCGGCCCCGCGAGGATGGTACAGACAGCGGCGGAGGCGCCGCGGTCGGCCTCAGGTTCGGGGACCGAAGCTCTCGACGACAACGTCCTTCCCCTCGACCGCGATCAGCCGATGGCGCGTGCCGTCCGGCATCTCCTTGATGATCCCCTCGCCCAGGGAAGGGTCCATGTAGAAGGCGGGCACGCCGGCTTTTCGGGCCTCCGCGATGGCCCGGTTGCCGACCTGCCGGATCGCGGCCGCATTCTCGCGGGCCTTGTCGAACAACATCATGACGATTCTCCGCGCTCGACGCATGCGGCCGAGACTGCGTGACGGATGATCCTTCCCGAAATCTAGCCGCTCGCGCCCCCGGCTTCCAGGGCCGGCGCCCCGAACAGATCCGGCCGCCGCAGGCGCAGGGTCTGGACCAGGACCAGCGTCTTGAGATCGCGCAGCACCCCCGCATCGGCCATTCCGGCGAGGTCCGCCAGCGGCATCTCCACCACGGTGATCCCCTCGTGCTCCTCGGCGAGCCCGCCGCCCTCCCCGGTCCGGTCGGAGGCCGCGTAGGGAGCGAGGTAGACGTCGAGGATCTCCGTCGAGATGCCGGGCATCGGGTAGACCTGTCCCAGGGGCTCCAGGGCGCGCAGGCGCAGGCCAACCTCCTCGAAAGCCTCCCGGCGGGCGCAATCGGCCGGGTCGGCCTCGTCGAGCCGGCCGGCGGGCGCCTCGTAGAGGTCCTCCGCCGCCCCGGTCAGGGCCACGGGCGCGCGGAACTGGCGCACCAGGAGCGCGGTGCGGCGGTCGGGGTCGTAGGGCAGCACGACCACGGCCCGGCCGTGATCCTCCACCTCGCGGGTGATCGTGCCGCCGTCCGGGAGCCGGATCTCGGCGAGCAGGTAGCGCGCCCAGCCCTCGTAGAGCGGGCGCGTGCCGGTGATCCGGGGGCGGCTCATCGGGGAGTTCCGGCGCGGGGACCGGGGACGGGGATCGGCATGGGGGCTCCGGGCACGGATCGGAGGCCCGGTCTCGCGGGGAATGGACGGCCGGTCAACCGCGGCGCGTCAGGGCGCGGCTCCCCGCCGGATCTCGAAGACCAGCACGCCGGCCTCCTCCCGCGCGGCGTCGAGCCGGTCGCCCGTCTCGCGCAGCAGGTGCGGGATGTCGATGGCCGCGAGGGGGTCGGTGCAACGCACCACCAGCCGGGCGCCCGGCTCCAGGCCGCGCAGGGCCTTGCGGGTGCGCAGCACCGGCAGCGGGCATTTGAGGCCGCGCAGATCGAGGGAGACGGGCGGATCGGGGTCGGTCGGTTCGCTCACGCGGCGGGATCCCATACGGCAGCGGCCCGGCGCGGGAACGCGCCGGGCCGCCAGTCACCGGGCGGGCGCCGCCTCGCGGCGGCGCGCCGGCCGATCAGTAGCCGTAATAGCCGTAGGCCGGGGCGTAGCCATACCCATAGGCGGGGGCGTAGCGGTAGCCGTAGGCCGGATAGGAATAGCCGTCATCGTAGTAGCGCGGGGCCGCGCTCGCCGCGATCGCGCCGCCGATGATGCCCAGCGCCGCACCGGCCGCGAGCGCCCCGCCCGCGCCGCCGCGACGGTAGCCGTAGCCGCGATAGCCGCGGTAGCCGCCGCCGTAATAGCCGCCGCGCCAGCGGACCTGGTCGATATGGGCCGTCGGGCCGGCGATGGCGGCCGAGGTCGCGGCCGGGAGCGGGGCGGCCTCGGCCGTGGAGGCGAGGCCGGTGCCGAGCGCCACGACGGCGGTGCCGGCCACGATGAGGGACTTCATCCGAGACATGCGGATCTCCTGGTGAGAGGGTCGGGCCGTCGCCGGAGCGCGGCTCCTTCGGGCTCTAGAACCGGGAACGGCAGGTCTCGTTCCCATCCTGACCCCGACTTCCCGCAGGTCAGACCCGATCCTCGGGTATGATGCACCGGCTCCCCGGTGCATCGAAGCCATCGTTCGAGCGCGAAGGCCGTGCGAGAACTGTGCGGAAGCGCACACTCATCCACACGAAGTCCCGGAACGGCGAAGCTCTGCTTCGACCGGCCTGCGTCAGAGGGTCCGGGCGGAGAAGACCGGGTCGACCGTGCCCTTCCAGGGACCCTCGTAGAGCGCGAGCAGGTCCTCGGCGCGGCTGCGCCCCGCCGCGATGGCGTGGAGCGGCGCGAGGTGCAGCGTCTCGTCGCGCCCCTGAGCGTCGCGGCGCCCGCGGGCGCGCAGGCCCGCCTCGGCGATCGCCAGGGCGTCCCGGGCGACGTCGCGCAGGCGGCGCCCGGCGATATCGGCCGAGAGCCCCCGGCGCGGCGCGTCGGCCCGCAGGGCCTCGCGGGCGGCGGCGTCCCAGCCGTCGATCAGGTCGACCGCCGCGTCGAGCGCCGCGTCGTCGTAGAGCAGCCCCACCCAGAAGGCCGCCTGCGCGACGACCATGCCGGGATCGCCCATGTCGGCGCCCCGCATCTCCAGGAAGCGCTTGAGCCGCACCTCCGGGAAGGCGGTGGAGGCGTGGTTGGCCCAGTCCGAGCGGGTGGCGCGCTCGCCCGGCAGCGCCGCGAGCCGCCCCTCCATCAGGTCCCGGAACGAGGCACCGCTGACGTCGTGGTAGGTCTCGCCCCGCTTCACGAAGTACATCGGCATGGCGAGGAGCCAGTCCGCGTAGGCCTCGTACCCGAAGCCCGGCTCGAAGGCCTGCGGCAGCATCCCGGTCCGGTCCGGGTCGGTGTGGCGCCAGATCTCGGAGCGGTAGGACAGGAAGCCGTTGGGCCGCCCGTCCGTGAAGGGCGAGTTGGCGAAGAGCGCCGTCGCCACCGGCTGCAGCGCGAGCCCGACCCGCAGCTTGCGGACCATATCGGCCTCGGAGGCGAAGTCGAGGTTCACCTGCACGGTGGCGGTGCGCAGCATCATGTCGAGGCCGAGGCTGCCGACCTTGGGCATGTAGCCCTTCATGATGCGGTAGCGGCTCTTGGGCATCACGGGCGTCTCGGCCCGCGTCCATTTCGGGCTCATGCCGAGGGACAGGAAGCCGATGCCGAGGGGGTCGGCGGCCGCCCGCACCGCCTCAAGGTGGCGGGCGAGTTCCGCACTGGTCTCGTGGACGTCCGCGAGGGGCGCCCCCGACAATTCGAACTGGCCGCCGGGCTCGATCGAGATCGCCCCGCCGCCCTCCTCGGCCGCGAGCCCGATCACGTGCCCCGCATCGACGATCGGCTCCCAGCCGGTCTCCCGCCGCAGCCCGTCGAGGAGCGCCCCGATGCCCCGCTCGCCCTCGTAGGGCACCGGCGCCAGGGTGGCGCGGGCGAACGGCACCTTCTCGTGCTCGGTCCCGATGCGGAAGGCGGAGCGGGGCTTCTCGCCCTCCGCGAACCACTCGATCAGTTCGTCCCGCGTGGTGAGCGGGGTCGCGTCGGATTCGTCGCGCGCCATGCGCCACCTCGTCGTCGGTTGCTCGGATCCGGCGGAGGCCCCGCCGCAACGGTCGCGCTTAGATAGGCCGCGGCCCGATGCGCCGCAACGCGGGCCGCGGGGCCGCCCTACACCGATCGTTTACCGCAGGACCAGATCGCCCGGCAGCCCCCCTGGACTGCGAACGGAGAGCGAACAAACATGGGGCCAACAGCGAACGAGGTCCGCGTCATGATCCTACGCAAGATCCTTCTCGGTGTCACGGAGATCGCCTCGATGGGGCTGCTCGCCGGCGCGGTAGCCTTCTGGGCGGTGGCGCTGGCGCCGATGCACTGAGCGCAGGGCAGTCCGGCCGCCGCCGCCTTTCCACACCCTGTTGCGCGGCGGTCCGTGACTCCGGGCCGCCGGGTCTGCGAAGCTCCACCCTCCGGGTCTGGGCGTGCGGAGTGAGTCGGGTGCGGGTACTCAAGGACGTCGGGTTCGTTCACCTCCACACCCACTCCTCCTACTCGCTGCTGGAGGGGGCGCTGAAGATCGGCGACCTCGTCAAGGCGGCCTCGGCCGACCGGCAGCCCGCCCTGGCGCTCACCGACACCAACAACCTGTTCGGGGCGCTCGAATTCTCCGAGAAGGCGGCGGGATCCGGCATTCAGCCGATCGCCGGGATCCAGCTCTCGGTGCTGTTCGAGGCGCCCGATCCGGGCCAGCGCGGCGCCCCCCCGCCCCCGCCGAACCTCGTCCTGCTCGCGAAGGACGAGACCGGCTACGGGAACCTCCTGCGGCTCGCGAGCCTCGCCTATTTCGACGGGGCGCTGGGCGAGGCGCCGCGCGTGCCGGCCGAGGCCCTGCGGGACTGCGCGCCGGGGCTGATCGCGCTCACGGGCGGCCTCACCGGGCCGCTCGATTCCTGCCTGCGGGCCGGGCGGCCCGAGCACGCCGCGACCCGCCTCGCCCGCCTCGTCGAAGCCTTCGGCGAGGACAACCTCTACGTCGAGATCCAGCGCCACGGGCTGCCGGACGAGCGCGCGGTCGAGGCCGAGCTGATCGGGCTCGCCGACCGGCACGGGCTGTCGCTGGTCGCCACCAACGAGCCCTTCTTCGCCAAGCCCGGCGATTACGAGGCGCACGACGCGCTTCTCGCCATCGCGGAGGGCCGCCTGGTCTCGGACGAGAAGCGCCGCCGGCTCACCCCGCGCCACGACTTCAAGACCCGCGCGGCGATGGCCGAGCTGTTCCGCGACCTGCCGGACGCCCTCGCTGCCACGGTCGAGATCGCGATGCGCTGCTCCTACCGGGTGCGCACCCGCAAGCCGATCCTGCCGAGCTTCGGACTCCCCCCGGGCGAGAGCGCGCCCGCCGCGGCCGCCGAGTTCCTGGATGAGGCGGGCGAGCTGCAGCGCCAGGCCGAGGCCGGGCTGGAGCGCCGCCTCGCCGAGGCCGGCCCCGCCGAGGGCCTGAGCGAGCAGCACTACCGGGACCGTCTCGCCTACGAGATCGGCATCATCACCAAGATGAAGTTCCCGGGCTACTTCCTGATCGTCTCGGACTTCATCAAGTGGGCCAAGGCGAACGACATCCCGGTCGGGCCGGGCCGCGGCTCGGGCGCGGGCTCGCTGGTGGCGTGGTCGCTGCTCATCACCGACCTCGATCCCCTGCGCTTCGGCCTGCTGTTCGAGCGCTTCCTCAACCCCGAGCGCGTCTCGATGCCGGATTTCGACATCGACTTCTGCGTCGTCGGGCGCGAGCGGGTGATCGAGTACGTGCAGCGCCGCTACGGCGAGCCCCAGGTCGCCCAGATCATCACCTTCGGCACGCTGCTCGCCCGCGGCGTGCTGCGCGACGTCGGCCGCGTCCTGGAGATGCCCTACGGCCAGGTCGACAAGCTCACCAAGCTGGTGCCGCAGAACCCGGCCAACCCCGTCACCCTGGCGCAGGCGATCGAGGGCGAGCCGCGCCTGCAGAGCGCCATGGAGGAGGAGCCGGTCGTCGCCCGGCTGATGGCGATCGCCCAGAAGCTGGAGGGCCTGCACCGCCACGCCTCGACCCACGCGGCGGGCGTGGTGATCGGCGACCGGCCGCTGGAGCAACTGGTCCCGCTCTACCGCGACCCGAAGACCGGGATGCGGGTCACCCAGTTCAACATGAAGTGGGTGGAGCAGGCGGGCCTGGTGAAGTTCGACTTCCTGGGCCTCAAGACCCTCACGGTCCTGCGCGGCGCCACCGACCTCCTGCAGCAGCGCGGCGTCGTGATCGACCTCGCGGCCCTGCCGCTCGACGACGACCTCACCTACGAGCGCCTGCGCAAGGGCGAGGTGGTGGGCGTGTTCCAGGTGGAATCGGCGGGCATGCGCAAGGCGCTCGTCGAGATGTGCGCCGACCGCTTCGAGGACCTGATCGCGCTCGTCGCCCTCTACCGGCCGGGGCCGATGGCCAACATCCCGGTCTATTGCGAGCGCAAGCTCGGGCGCGATGCCGGCAACGAGGCCGCGTGGTACCCCCACACCAAGCTGGAGCCGATCCTGGCCGAGACCTTCGGCATCATCGTCTACCAGGAGCAGGTGATGGAGGTGGCCAAGGTGCTGGCCGGCTACTCCCTCGGGGACGCCGACCTCCTGCGCCGGGCCATGGGCAAGAAGATCAAGGCGGAGATGGACGCCCAGCGCGACCGTTTCCTGAAGGGCGCCATCGAGCGCGGCCTCGACCGGGCCAAGGCGGACGAGATCTTCGACCTGTTGGCCAAGTTCGCCGATTACGGCTTCAACAAGTCGCACGCGGCCGCCTACGCGCTGATCACCTACCAGACCGCCTACCTGAAGGCGAACTACCCCGTCGAGTTCCTGGCGGCCTCGATGTCCCAGGACCTCGACGACACCGACAAGCTCGCGGAGCTGCGCCAGGACGCGCAGCGCCTGGCGATCCGGGTCGAGCCGCCCTCGGTGAACCGCTCCGGCGTCACCTTCGAGGTCCATGACGGCACGATCCGCTACGCGCTCGCGGCCATCAAGGGCGTGGGCCGGGCCGCCGTCGAGTCGATCGTGCAGGCGCGGGGCGACCGGCCCTTCCGCGACCTCGGCGACTTCGCCCGGCGGCTCAACCCGCGCCAGGTCAACAAGCGCACGCTCGAGAGCCTGGTGGCGGCGGGCGCCCTCGACGAGATCGAGCCCGACCGGGCGCGGGCCTTCGCGGCCGTCGAGCCGATGATGCGCCTCGCGCAGGGGGCGGTCGAGGCGGAGACGGTCGGCATGACCGACATGTTCGGGGGCGTCGCCGCCGCGGACGTGGCCCTGCGCATCCCGCCCTACGATCCCTGGCCGGCGGCGGACCGGCTGAAGAAGGAGTACGAGGCGGTCGGCTTCTTCCTGTCGGGGCACCCCCTCGACGAGTACGGCGACCTCCTGAAGAAGCTGCGCGTGCAGAGCTGGGTCGAGTTCTGCCGCTCGGTGCGGGCCGGCAACGGCGTCGGGCGGGTGGCCGCCACCGTCCTCGACCGCTCGGAGCGGCGCACCAAAACCGGCAACAAGATCGGCATCGTCAACCTGTCCGATCAGACCGGCCACTTCGAGGCGATCGTGTTCTCGGAGGGATTGCAGCAGTACCGCGAGCTGCTGGAGCCCGGCCGGGCGCTCGCCCTCCAGCTCCAGGCGAGCGCCGAGGGCGAGGACGTGCGCGCCCGCATCCAGACCTGCGAGCCCCTCGACCAGGCGGTGGCCCGCTACCAGAAGGGCATGCGGATCTACCTGCGCGACGAGCGCCCGATCCCGAGCGTGCAGCAGCGCCTCACCGTGCGGGGCGAGGGCGAGGTCTCGCTGATCCTGATCCTCGACGGGGGCGAGCGCGAGGTCGAGGTGAAGCTGCGCGACCGCTACCAGGCCTCCCCTCAGGTCGCCGGGGCGCTCAGGGCCGTGCCCGGCGTGGTGCAGGTCGAGGTGAGCTGAGGGAGGTCGATCGGGCTCCCTCGGGCCGCGCGCTCGGCCGCTGAACGCGCCTGGACGACACACCCCTCTTGCTGAGGTCCGAGCAACGCGAGCCTCGAAGCACCCCGGAATGGCCCGTCCGAGGCGCTTTTCGCTGGGATGAGCCCTCCGGGGTGCTTCGAGGCCGCTTCGCGGCACCTCTGCATGAGGATGGTCGCGACCGTCCCAAGCGCGCGCCGCCGAAGCGGCCCCGTCATGCCGGCCCCTTGCGGCCCGCCAGCACCAGCACCAGCGCCCCGGCGAGGGACGACAGCAGCGAGCCGAGGAGCACCCCGAGCTTGGTCTCGGCCTCGAATTCGGGACGGACCGCGAAGGCGAGCGCGCCGATGAACAGGCTCATGGTGAAGCCGATCCCGCAGAGCAGCGCCACCCCGTAGATCTGGGCCCAGGTCGCTCCCACCGGCTTCTTGGCGAGGCCCGACCGCACGGCGAGCCAGACCCCGCCGAACACGCCCGCCTGCTTGCCGAGGAAGAGCCCCGCCGCGACGCCGAGCGTCACCGGGGCGAGGAGCGCGTCGAGGCCGAGCCCCCGCAGCGCCACGCCCGCATTGGCGAAGCCGAAGATCGGCACGATCGCGTAGGCGACGACGGGCTGCAGCGCGTGCTCCAGGGTGTGGAGGGGCGAGTGCGTGTCGTCCGGCCGGCCGGGGCTCGGGCGGCACGGAATGGCGAGCGCCAGGACCACCCCGGCCACCGTCGCGTGCAGCCCCGAGCGCAGCACCACGAGCCAGAGCGCCGCGCCGAGGATCAGGTAGGGCCCGAGCCGCCGCTGGCCGACCCGGTTGAGGGTGACGAGCATCGCGGTGATCGCCGCGGCGAGGCCGAGCATCGGCCAGGACAGGTCGGCCGTGTAGAACAGCGCGATGATCAGCACCGCCCCGAGATCGTCCAGGATGGCAAGCGCGGTGAGGAAGATCTTGAGGGAGACCGGCGCCCGGGAGCCGAGCAGGGCCAGCACGCCGAGCGCGAAGGCGATGTCGGTGGCCGCCGGGATCGCCCAGCCGCGCAGGCTCGCGGGCGCGTGCCAGTTCACGGCGGCGTACACGAGGGCGGGCGCGATCATGCCGCCGAGCGCCGCGATGCCGGGCAGCGCCCGGGCGGCCCAGCTGCGCAGGCCCCCATCCAGGAACTCGCGCTTGATCTCCAGCCCGACGAGCAGGAAGAAGACCGCCATCAGGCCGTCGTTGATCCAGTGGAGGAGGCTGAGCGGCCCGATCTCCGCGTGGAGGAGATGCGCGTAGGCGCCGCCCAGGGGCCCGTTCGCCACCACGAGGGCGAGCACGGCGCTGCCCATCAGGACGATGCCGCCGCCCGCGCTGCTGGCGAGGAGGTCGCGCAGGGCCGAGAGCGGCCGCGGGAACCGGCGGAGGGGGCGCAGGCGGGTCATGCCCGCCCCGTGCCAGGAATCCAGAGTGCGTTCAACGCCGCGGGCGAGCGGCCACCCGGGAGCGGGATGAACCACCGAGGCGGCGGCTCACTCCATCGCATCGGTGCGGCCGTCTTGCCAGGAGACTGCCCTCAGGGCAGATTTGCCGTTACGTGGCACCGATGCCCTTGGCATTCGCACATTTTTGTGCGAGGCCAGCGCCCGGAGAGAGCAGGTGAAGCGGGACGCGCTGATCCGGAAGCTTCGGGCCTATGCCAGGAAGCATGAGCTTCGCTTCGAGCTCGACATGGTCCGCGGCAAGGGCAGCCACTACGTCGCCTATCTCGACGACCGAACCACGGTCATTCAGAGTGGCGAACTCGACCGGCTTCAGGTCAAGCGCATCTGTGATCAACTCGCGGTTGACCCGGCTTCTCTCTGAACGGATTTCGAGCGGCACGGGCGGAGAGGGATCGACATGGAGACGACCTGGACCTATCCGGTCGAATTGCGGTGGGAAGGCGGAGCGTTTCACGCCTATTCGTCCGGCGTCCCTGCGGCGATCGCCTCCGGACCGACGGTCGAGGCAGCGCTCGACGAGATGGCGAAGGCATTCACCGCGCTCGTCCTGTCCCGCATGAGCCGCGGTCTCGACCTGTTTCCGCCGGGCATCGCCGCGGACCGCGAGACCTACCGCGTGCCACTGCCGGCTCGGCTCGCTGCCAAGGCCTCGGTCTACGCACTCTGGCACCGGAGCGGGCTGAGCAAGACGGCCTTGGGCGAGCGCCTCGGCCGCTCCGAGACCGAGGTGCGGCGCATCCTGGATCCGAGGTACGGGACCAAGCTCGATCAGATCGAGGAAGCCGTGAGGGCGCTCGGCGGACGCATGACGGTCGGCTTCGAGGCGGCATGACGGAATGCGGATCCGCCTGCTGCCGATGACGGGATCGTATGGCCGCGTCGTCTACCCCGCCGGCAGGCGTCCCAGCGCCGCCCGCACCAGGGCGAGCCCGTCCTCGCTCGCCCACTCGGCCGGGCCCTTCATCACGCCGATCTCGCAGCCGGCCTTGTCGATGAGGAGCGTGGTCGGCAGCCCCACCACCTCGCCGCTCTTCTGGAGCACCGGCAGCACGCCGCCCGCCGGGTCGGAATAATAGGCGAGCCGGGTGATGCCGGTCTCGCGCAGCCAGGCCGGCGGCCTGTCCGGGTTGCGGGTGTCGACGTTGAGGGCCACCACCTCGAAGTCCGGCCCCCCGAGCGCCCCCTGGAGCCGGTCCAGCGCCGGCATCTCCGCCTTGCAGGGGGCGCACCACGTCGCCCAAAGGTTCAGGAGCACGGTCCGGCCCTTGAGGTCGTCGAGGGTGCGGGGCTTGCCGTCCGGGCCGGTGAAGGCGAGCGCCGGCGTCGGCTTCGGGGCGGGATCGACCTGGAGCGCCGCCACCTCCCCGCGCGAGAAGGGCGCGACCCGCGCGGCGGTCGCGGCGGCCCCCCGGCAGGCGCCGCTGTTGCCGGGGCTGCCCGCGGCGTATAGGGCGGCGCCCAGGGCCAGGGCGGCGACGGCGATCCCGCCCGTGAGGGCGAGCGGCTGACGGGCGAGACGAGGTGCGGACATGAGCAACCGGATGTGGGGCGGGCGCTTCGCGAGCGGCCCCGCCGAGATCATGGAGGAGATCAACGCCTCCATCGGCTTCGACAAGCGCCTCGCCCCCCAGGACATCCGGGGCTCGCTCGCCCACGTGGCCATGCTGGGAAAGACCGGGATCCTGCCGCAGGCCGATGTGGCGGCGATCGAAGCCGGGCTCAAGACGGTCCAGGCGGAAATCGAGGCCGGGACCTTCACGTTCCAGCGCGCGCTGGAGGACATCCACATGAACGTGGAGAGCCGCCTGCGCGAGATCGTCGGGCCGACGGCCGGGCGCCTGCACACCGCCCGTTCGCGCAACGACCAGGTCGCCACCGACATGCGCCTGTGGGTGCGCGACACGCTCGACGCCCTCGACGCCCAGGCCGCCGACCTGCAGCGGGCGCTGGCGGAGCTTGCCCTCGCCCATGCCGGCACGGTGATGCCGGGCTTCACCCACCTGCAATCGGCCCAGCCCGTCACCTTCGGCCACCATCTCCTCGCCTACGTGGAGATGCTCGGGCGCGACCGCGGCCGCTTCCGCGACGCGCGGGCGCGGATGAACGAGTGCCCGCTCGGCGCCGCGGCCCTCGCCGGCACCTCCTTCCCGATCGATCGCCACGCCACCGCGGCCGCCCTCGGCTTCGACCGGCCGACCGCGAATTCCCTCGATTCCGTCGCCGACCGCGACTTCGCCCTGGAGGCCCTGGCGGCGGCGGCGATCGCCGCCACGCACCTGTCGCGCTTCGCCGAGGAGATCGTGGTCTGGACCTCGGCCCAGTTCGGCTTCGTGCGGCTCTCGGACCGGTTCACCACCGGCTCCTCGATCATGCCGCAGAAGCGCAACCCGGACGCCGCCGAGCTGGTCCGCGCCAAGGCCGGCCGGGTGATCGGCGCGCTCACCGGGCTCCTGATCGTGATGAAGGGGCTGCCGCTCGCCTATTCGAAGGACATGCAGGAGGACAAGGAGGGCACCTTCGACGCGCTCCAGACCCTCTCGCTGTGCCTCGCCGCCATGGCCGGGATGGTCCGCGACCTCGAGCCGGTGCCGGAGGTGCTGAAGGCGGCGGCGGGCTCCGGCTACGCCACCGCCACCGACCTCGCCGATTGGCTGGTGCGCGAACTCGGCCTGCCCTTCCGGGACGCCCACCACGTCACCGGACGGCTCGTCGGCCTCGCCTCGGCCAGGGGCGTGGGGCTCGAAGCGCTGAGCCTCGACGAGATGCGGGCGGAGGAACCCCGCATCACCCCGGCGATCTACGACGTGCTCGGCGTCGAGAAGTCGGTGGCGAGCCGCACCAGCTACGGGGGCACCGCCCCCGCCAACGTGCGGGCGCAGGCCGAACGCTGGCTCGAAGCGTTGGCCACTCACCAGTAACGGGAGGACACACCCATGGATCTCGGTCTCAAGGGCAAACGCGCCATCGTCCTGTCGTCGAGCCGGGGGCTCGGCCGCGGCATCGCCGAGAGCCTCGCGGCGGAGGGGGCCAACGTGCTCATGGCCGCGCGCAGCGCCGAGCGGCTGGAGCAGGCCGTGGCGGCGATCAACGCGCGCGGCCAGGGCCGCGCCGTGTCGGTGGCGGGCGACCTGCGCGAGAGCGTCGAGGCGATCCACGCGGCCGCGCAGGAGCATCTCGGCGGCGTCGACATCCTGATCGCCAACACGGGCGGCCCGCCGGCCGGGCAGGCCACCACCGTCGCACCCGAGGCCTGGGCGCCGCAATTCGACGCCATGGTGGTGCCGGTGATCCGACTCGCCGGCCTCGTCCTGCCGGGCATGCGCCAGGGCGGGTTCGGGCGCATCGTCGTGGTGGCGTCGAGCGGGGTCGAGCAGCCGATCCCGAACCTCGTGATGTCGAATGCGCTCCGCGCCTCGCTGGCCGGCTGGGCCAAGACCCTCGCGAGCGAGGTCGCGGCCGAGGGCGTCACCGTCAACATGATCCTGCCCGGCCGCATCGAGACCGACCGGACCGGCGAACTCGACGCCGCCAACGCCAAGGCGCAGGGCAAGAGCCCGGCCGAGATCGCCGAGGCGGCCCGCGCGGCGATCCCCGCGAAGCGCTACGGCCGGGTGCAGGAATTCGCCGACGTCGCCTGCTTCCTCGCCTCCGAGCGGGCCTCCTACGTCACCGGCAGCATGATCCGGGTCGACGGCGGGGCGATCCGGTCGATCTGAGGCCGCTCGAAGGCGTCGCGCGACGCCGCGCGACGCCTCACGCGAGCCGGCGCAGGAGCCGGCGCCGCAGGAATGAGCCCGCGAGCGCGCCGAGGCCCGCCCCGGCCGCGCTCGCCGCGGCGTCGATGACCTGCGCGGTGCGGCCCGGCACCCAGATCTGACCCACCTCCATCAGGCAGGCCACGATGGCGAGGCCCGCGGCGACCCGCCACGCGGCCGGCCAGCGCTGCCCGAGGACCAGGAACGCCGCCGTCCCCGCATAGGCCGCGACGTGCTCGGCCTGGCCGGGAACGCCGGTGCGGACCTCCCACTCCCGGGGGATCAGCGAGAGCCAGACGAGGACGACCACGCACAGGCACCCGGCGGCCCAGCACGCCCGGCGCAGCATCACGAACGATTCCGACATCCCGTCTCCCGATTCGGCGCCCGCCATGGTGGGGAGGACGGCCGCCTTGTCCAGTCGAGGACCGGCGTTCGATCGAAATCGAGCGACCGCATTATCAGTCGTTTCGCGGGCGGCGTGTTCGATTGCAGGGACCACATCTTGCAACCGGAACGCGCCATGGGAACGCTCGAACTGGAAGACCGGATCAAGGTGCTCGAAGCCCTGGCCACGGAGCTGATGCGCGTGCTCGTCGGGGCGAAGCTGCTGCCGGGCGCGGAGGTCGAGCGGCTGCTCGACCGGGTCGAGGAGCGCATGATCGGGGGGGCGGGCGCCGTCTTCGCGGCCCAGCTCCTGGCGGACGGGGTCGGCGCGGAGCGCCACGTCCCCTGGGAGGAGCCGGAGGCGCCGATCCGCAGCGCCTTCCGGGATCTGTTGTACCGGACGGGCGTCCCGTCCTGAGGCGATGGGCCCGGGCCCGTCAGGCGAACAGGCCGGCGAGCAGGCTGCCGATGAGCGCGACGCTGGCGAGCTGCACGATGAACCCGAGATCCTCGATCCGTTCCCGCATGGCCGTCTCCGAAAGCGGTGATGTCGTCCTTGCGCAGAGGATTACGGCGCCGGGCGCGGGGCGGCGGTGCGGTGGGGCACCGATGGCGCGGCTCCGTCACCTCCGCCGCACGGGCAGTCCCTGCGCCGTCCGGGCGGCCCGCAGGAGCCCGACGAGCTCCGCCCGGTCGCCGAACGGATCCTCGCCGCGGGCCGCCGTCGCGATCTGGATCTTCACGTCCCCGGCGATGGGGATCAGGGTCGAGGTCCCCTCCTCGACGGGCACCTTCGGGCCTCGTGCGCGGAGAGCCGCGCTCGACCCCTGAGACGCGGGCCGGGATCCTCCGACGATGGTCTCCCGCCGCCGGCCGCGCACGGCGCGGGATGCCACCGGATCGTGTCACATCTGCCGGGAGCCCGTCGTCATGACGGCGGCGCGGCCGGACCGGCCGCATCCCGACGGGAAACGATCCATGGTCAAAACCGCCCTCCTCATCGCCGCGCTCCTCGCCACCCCCGCCGCGGCGCAGGAGGCCGCGCGGGAGCCCGCGACCGACGCGGCGGGCGTCCGCCTGCTCTACGACCACCCGATTCCCGGCCTGCCCGGCAAGAGCCTGCGCGGCGTGCTCGTGACCTACGGGCCGGGCGGGGCCTCGCCCGGCCATCGCCACGCGCCCTCCGCCTTCATCACCGCGACGGTCCTCGACGGGGCGGTCGTCAGCCGGGTCAACGACGGGCCGGAGCGGGTCTACCGGGCGGGCGAGAGCTTCGTCGAGCAGCCGGGCGACCACCACGCGGTCAGCCGGAACGCCAGCGGGACGGTGCCGGCGCGGCTGCTGGCGGTCTTCGTGGTCGACAGCGGCGAGACGCGCCTGACGATGCCCGACGACTGAGTTGCCGCGCTGGCGTTTCCCCGATGCGGGGTTACATGGGCAGGAGGGCCGCGTCGGCCCGCCGAGGAGTGACGAGTCGTGGCGATCACCCGTGAGGACGTGCTGAGGGCGCTGTCGGGCGTGACCGTGGACCCCAAGGGCACCCCGCTCCCCGCTTCCGGACGCCTCTCCGAGATCGTGATCGATCCCGGCCAGCGGGTGATGTTCTCGATCGCCATCGCCCCGCGCGAGGCCGAGGCCTTCGAGGCGGTGCGGCAGGCGGCCGAGATCGCCGTCCTGAAGGTCCCGGGCGTGAAGAGCGTGCTCGCGAGCCTCACCGGCGAGCGGCCGCAGGGCCAGGGAGGTCCGCCGGCGGGCGCGCCCCGGCCCGGACCGGGCGGGGCCGGCCCGCGGCCCGGGCCGGCGGTTCCGGGCATCCGCCACGTCATCGCGGTGGCCTCCGGCAAGGGCGGCGTCGGCAAGTCGACCACCGCCTGCAACCTCGCCCTCGCCCTCAAGGCGCAGGGGCTGAAGGTCGGCCTCCTCGACGCGGACATCTACGGCCCCTCGGTGCCCAAGCTGTTCGGCCTCGACCAGAAGCCCGAGACCGTCGCGACGCCGGAGGGCCAGCGCATCGTGCCGCTCAGCGGCTACGGCCTGCCGGTGATGTCGATCGGATTCCTGATCCAGGCCGAGACGGCGATGATCTGGCGCGGCCCGATGGTGCAGTCGGCCCTGACCCAGCTCCTGCGCGAGGTGGCCTGGGGCGAGCTCGACGTGCTGGTGGTCGACATGCCGCCGGGCACCGGTGACGCGCAGCTGACGCTGGCCCAGGCGACGCCGCTCGCGGGCGCGGTGATCGTCTCGACCCCGCAGGATCTCGCCCTGATCGACGCCCGGCGCGGCGTCACCATGTTCCGCCGCGTCGAGGTGCCGATCCTCGGCATCGTCGAGAACATGGCGACCTTCATCTGCCCGCATTGCGGCGGGGCCTCGCCCATCTTCGGGCATGGCGGCGCCCGGCATGAGGCGCAGCGCCTCGGCGTGCCCTT
Source organism: Methylobacterium sp. JK268 (assembly GCF_054052225.1). Classification (NCBI taxonomy): domain Bacteria; kingdom Pseudomonadati; phylum Pseudomonadota; class Alphaproteobacteria; order Hyphomicrobiales; family Methylobacteriaceae; genus Methylobacterium; species Methylobacterium sp. JK268. Next base: position 62,056 of record NZ_JBSVZN010000021.1, read on the forward strand.
CCTGGGCGAGGTGCCGCTCACCATGGCGATCCGCGAATCGTCCGACGCGGGCCGCCCCGTGGTGGCGGTCGATCCCGACAGCCCGCAGGCCGCGACCTACCGGGAGATCGCCGCGCGCCTCTGGGCCGGCCTGACGGGGGCGCCCGCCGGCCGCACGCCGCCGCGGATCGTCATCGAGTGAACCTCCCGCCGCCGACCCTGGGGGTGATCCTGGCGGGCGGCCTCGCCCGCCGGATGGGCGGCGGCGACAAGCCCCTGCTGCGTCTCGCCGGCGAGACGCTCCTCGCCCGGGTCGCCGCCCGCCTCGCGCCGCAATGCGCGGCCGGCCTGATCCTCAACGCCAACGGCGACCCGGCGCGGTTCCGACCCGGCTTCGCCGGGCCGGTCGTGCCGGATTCCGTGGCCGGAACGCCCGGCCCGCTCGCGGGCGTGCTCGCCGGGCTCGACCACGCGGCCGCGCACCACCCGGGCGTGGCCTTCATCGCCACGGTGCCGGGGGACACGCCCTTCCTGCCGGTCGATTTCGTGGCCCGGCTGCACGCCGCCCGGGCCGCCGCCGGCACGCCGCTCGCCACCGCGGCCTCCGGGGAACGCGCCCACCACACGGCCGGGCTCTGGGCGGTCGCCCTGCGGGAGGACCTGCGCGACGCGCTGGTGCGACAGGGCCAGCGGCGGGTCGGGGCCTGGATCGCCGGCCACGGCACCGCGACGGTGGACTGGCCGGTGGACCCGGTCGATCCGTTCCTGAACCTCAACGCGCCGGAGGACCTCGCCCGCGCCGAGGCGCTGGCGGCCCGGTTCGGGGAGGCGGCGGCCGAACACGAAAAAGCCTGGCTGCACGGGGCAGCCGGGCCAAGGAACGACCTCTGAGAGACGTGCAGGAGAGCACAGGGCGTCCGGCAACGAAACGGCCCATCCGCCTCCGCCGGTGCGGTCGCAGGGGTTTGGATCAGCCAGCGTGTCGAGGCCCCTCCCGCACGGCCCCACCCGGCACCGTCCGGAGGATCGGGACACGCCCGACAGAACCCGCGTGGCCATGCGCGGGAAACGACAGCGCGTGCCGCTCCATGGAAGGCTCTCGCGATGGGGTACCGGCGGTCCCCGGCCGGCGGGACCGCATCGGGCAGATCCGTCGTCTTCGGCGTCCTTGCGTCACCCTGGCGATGAGGCCCGGGAGGCACCGGTCAGGCGGACCGCACTCCCTTGAGGAAGCCGGCTGCGAGCGCGCCCGCCGCGCCGAGCAGGGCGAGCAGGTTCGCGGCGGTGGAGGGATCGTCCAGGTAGGCCGCGAGCGCCGGCCGGCCCGCGAGGCCCGCGCCTACGGAGGCCGCCGAGAGCATCCCGGTCACGACGCCCGGGGTGAGGAATTTCGTCATCGTCTGTCTCCGGTCTGAAGCGCCGCGATCCCGGCGGCGCGCGGGATCCCACGCCAGCGGCCATGTCCAACGACCGCCGGTTCCGCTCTCGAATGGTCGCCAAGCCCAGAATCCTGAACCTTGGGCTCGGCATCGGAACCACGAGATGGTCAGCGGCCCCGCCGATCTCGGGCCTGCCCGCGATCGCGTCGATGCGTGAGCATCCTGGGCCGTTGGCATTAGGCGGCGACGGCCGTGCCGCAGGTCGGGCAGCGCGCCGGCGATGGACGGACGCGGCCGGCCTGGAGCGCGGCGAGGAAGCCCCGGTAATGGCCGGCGATCCGCTCCGCCCGGTCGCTGCCGTTGATGATCCGGCGCGCGCTCACCGGGTCCGCGCGACCGGGGGCGAAGTCGTCCGCGAGCCTGCGGCCGGTGAACCAGCCCTCGGTCATGCCGCGGTAGAGGATCGCCGCCGCGAGGTCCGGCCGCAGCGCCAGCGCCGGCTGCGCCACGAAGGGCTGCCCCAGCGCGGCCTGCGCCTTGGCGTAGTTCGCCTTCCAGGTCAGCTGCACGTAGCCGCGGCCGCAATAGACCTGCCCGGTCGCCGGGTCGGTCAGGCCGTAGGGCCTGCCCCGGCCCCGGCCGATCTCCTCGACCGGCTGCAGCGTGGCAGCCGTCTCGTGATAGGCGGTCGCCAGCACGTAGGCCTGCGCCTCGGCCGAGAGCCCGGCCGGGGCCGCGTCGAGGAGCGCGGTGAGCCCGGCCACCTGCGGGCCGGTGAGGTGCCCCGGGAAAGGGGCGGTGCGGACGCGCGCGAAGAACCCCGCGCGATCGAGCGCCGGTGCCATGCGGATCTCCGGTGTGGGGGACGTCGGGAATGGCGCCGCGCCGCCCGGCCGCCGGGGCGATGGCCCGGGGCGACGCGCGGGACGGCGGTGCGATCGGCCGCGCCGCGGGCAGTCCCCGCCGCGGCGGGAGGCCGGGGCGTCAGGCCGCCGGGGTCTCGGATGAGGCGGGCGCGGGCGCCCGCAGCGCGTCGCGTTCCGCCGTCACGGTGGCCAGCTGCCGGCGCAGGCTCTCCCGCTCCGCCTCCGCTGCGGCGAGCGCCGCCGCCTTGGCGTCGCGCTCGGCCATCACGCCGGCGTTGATCGCGGAGAGCAGCGCCGGCAGCCCGAACCCCGCCGCCTCCGCCTGCGCGGGCGTCAGCGCCCCGCTCAGCACGGTCTGCGCTGCACCCCCGCCCGGCGGCGCCACGCTCTGCGCCAGCACCACGTGCCAGCCCGGCGGCTCCGCCGCGCCCGGGCCGCGCCCGCGATACAGGAACTCGTACAGGAAGGTCTCGCTCATCACGCCCTCACGCCGCGACCGGGCTGTCATCCGACAGCCGCCGCCAGGAATTGCCCGCGAAGTAGGCCGGCACCCCCGTGCCGGCGCCCGCCGCCTCGCCCACCTTGCGGGCGTTGCTCACGTGGATCAGCGCCCCCGCCACCCCGACCGGCACCGTCGCCACCGTGTAGCTGCCCGGCCGCACCGGGCCGGCCACGTCGAGCACCGTCCCGGGTGAGGTCGTGCCGATCCCCACCCGGCCGTTCGCGACGACGTTGAGGATGCGGTCGCTCGCGTAGAGCCCGATCGTCACGTAGCTGTTGGGGGAATTGGTGCCGCCGTAGGCATAGCCGAGATATCCGGAATTGTAGGCCCCCAATCCCTGGCCGAACAGGTAGTTGAGGACTTCGCCCGTCGCCATGTTGGGCGCGAGGGCGGACAGGATCGTCTGGTAGCCGGCACCGACCGAGTAGGCCGAGGACAGGCGCAGAGCAGCGGGGACGAGGGCGCCGGCGCTGCTGCCCGAGGCCGCGGCGCCGGAAGCGGCCGTGGTCGGGCCGAGGACCGCCCCGGCGAAGGTCGGGCTGTTGCCGGTGCCGAGTCCCAGCGCCGTCGCGCCCGCCGCCGCGCTGGCCGCCGTGAGCACCGCCCGGCCGGTCGTCGTGCCGTCGGTGATCTCGGCCGCGGCCGGGCCGATGAGCGGCTTGCCGGAGGCGCGCTGATAGGCCCGCACCGTCCAGACGCCCGAGGCGTCCGAGGTGACGAGCGCCGTGTCGCCCGCCGCGGTGACGAGGTTCGCCCCGCCCGGCAGGATCAGGGTCCCCGGATCGTGGGTGAGCGTGAGCGCCGAGGCGAAGCGCAGCAGCCGCAGCCGCCGCGGCGCCGTCCCGAAGCTGGTGATCGCGGTCGTGCCGGTGAGCGTCACGGCCAGCGCGTTCAGCGCCCCGAGGTCCACCGTCGCGGCCGCGGCCGCACTCACCTCCGCGACCCGCCAATCGGCCCCGCCGGTCGCCCGGTCGAGGCGCAGGGCCTCCGTCCAGGCGCTGCCGTCGGCCGAGACCTTCAGGTGCAGGTCGTCGTCGCCGGTGAGCCCGATCTCCGCCCGGCCCGACCAGCCGGTCTGGAACAACAGGGAGAGCGTGTTGCCGGAGGCCTCCTTGTTGAGCGTATACCGGAGATCCCCGCTGCCGCCCTCGGCCTTGGTCAGGGCCGCCCAGAGCGCCGCGTTGAGCTTGGCCGCGAAGGGGGTGGCGGCGTCGGCCGTGGTCCCGATCCCGAGCCGGGCGAGGTTCTGCAGCGCGGTCAGCGTGCTGCGCAGGCTCACCCAGGCACCGGCCGTGCCGGACCCGGCGGCGTAGACGTAGAGGTCGGCCTCGTCGAGCACGTAGGCCAGCCAGCCGGGCCTGGGGACGACCGAGACCCACTGCCCGTCCTGGCGGCGCACCACCCGCCCGGCCCAGCCGCTCCAGGCCCCGGTCGGGCTTGCCCCGGCGATCAGGTAGCGGTCGCCCTCGGCCGCCGCGGCGGGCGGGCCCGTGAGGTCCTTGTCCAGCACCGCGAGCTGCACCAGCGTGTCGAGCGCGGTCAGCGCCTCGTTGTGGGTGACGTGCTTCTGCGCCTGGGCGGCCGCCAGCAGCGGCAGCGCCAGGTTGGGGGTGGCGTCAGACATCGAGCGTGGTCCTCAGGGGGGTGCCGCGGCCGTAGGCCGGCGAGAGCTGGTGGATCGCCACCGACAGCCGCACCGCCGGGCCGCCGAGATCCGCCGCCTGGTCGGCCGCCGCGTAGGTGAGGCGCGGGCTCGCCACCTGGATCGTGCGGAGCACCCGGCCGTCCGCGGCCAGGATGTCGACCGCGTAGGCCTCCGCCTCCTCGGCGAGCGGCACCTCGGCCTGTTCCCAGGCGTCGCCGTCGACCCGCGTGCGGCGGATCCAGCTCAGCACCAGGTCGCCGTTGTCCTGCCGCCGCAGCCGGGGCTGCACGGGCGCGTAGGGGCGCAGGCCCATCCCCACCACCGTCACGGCGGCGGAAGCGTAGGCGGGATCCTCCGGCGGGCGGGCGGCCGGGCCCCAGGTGAACACCTGCGGCAGCGCCCGGGCCGAGGCCGGCATGCCCGACTGCACCAGCGCGTCGGAGAGCACCACGAAGGGAGCCCCGGCGGGCGTGGGCGCGCCCATGGCGAACTCGGTGCCGAGCTGGCCGCGCAGCAGCCCGGTCAGCCGGTAGCGGCCCGCCCCGAGCAGGGTGGCGGTGCTCCACTGCAGCACCTCCCACTCCCCCGAGGGGGTCAGCAGCGCGGCCGCGTTGGCGCCGTTCAGCACGTCGAGCTCCGAGGCCGAGACCAGTTCCGCCCCGGGCGGCACCTGGACGTACACGGCGTTGACCCGGTCCCAGCGGCCGGTCGGGCCGGGATAGAGGTCGGCGGTGAGCGCGCCGATGACCGAGCGGGCTTGGACCAGCGCGTCCGCCTCCGGCGCCCCGCCCGCGAGCGCCCGCAGCACGCTCACGGGCGACCAGGGCAGCGTGTAGGCCGCGAAGTACGGCGCGTGCGGCACCGCCTGGGAACTCAGCAGCGGCAGGTCGAGGATGCGGAACAGCCCCACGCCCAGCGTCGGCGGCGGCTCCGGCGCGCGGCCGGTGGCGGTGCCGTCCCGGTAGGCGAACACGCCCGCATCCGCCCGCACCGCGCTGAACGGCCGGCCCGCCTCCAGCCCGAGGCGGGTGAGGCGCACCTCGACCTCCGCTCCGGCGAGGTCGAGCGTCAGAATGCCCCCGACCTCCAGCGCCAGCGCCGAGGGCGGCAGGCTGGCGGTGACGCTCTCGCGCTCGACCAGCGCCTGGTAGAGCAGCGCCTGCGCGATCCCGCGCGCCGCCCCCTCCTCCAGGCACAGCGGCAGGCTCACCCGCGACACGGAGGCCGCCCGGCCGGAGAGCCGGCGCGCCTCGACCGCGGCGCCCTGGTAGGCGCGGGCCGGGTCGAGGTAGGTGAGCGCCACGCTGCCCGGCAGCGCGGTCTCCTCGCTGCGCGTGCGCCGGAAATCCGCCCCCTGCCCGGCCGCCACGAGGTCGGCCTCCGTGAAGCGGGCCACCGGCGCGCGGGCGAGCGGGAGGAAGCGGAGCGCCCCGCCGCTCTCGACCCCGTCGAAGAAGAAGGCGGTGCGCAGGGGCGCGAGGCTGTCGCGCGGGGCCTGGACCTCGGTGAGCGCGTAGCCCGAGACCACGCCGCGCAGCTCCGAGACGTCCACCGGCGCGCCGGCCTCCCGGCAGATCTCCGCCACCACGTCGGGCAGGCTGGCCAGGCCGAGCCGGCCGTTGAGCCAGTGGCCGAGGGCGTAGTTGGGCGCGTCGCTCCACACGCCCGACTGGCGCGGGAACTCGGGATAGGGCCGCGCGTCCCAGGTCCACAGGAAGATCCGCTCCGGATCGACCATCCGGGTGCCGTACACAGCCGAGACCGGGTTGCCGTCCGATGTCTTCCAATAGGCGAGCGCCGCTTCCAGGAAGGCGCGCTGCATGGCGAGATCCTGCCGGCCGGTGGAGGAGTACGGCAGGAAGGACTCCGACGACTTGGGGTCGACGAAGACGTTGGGCTGGTTGGCGCCCTTGTCGACGGCCGGGCAGCCGAGCTCGGTGAAGCGGATCGGCTTCGACTGCGGCACCCAGGCCGTGGCGGCGGCCTGGCGCACGCCGCCCGGCCGGTCGTGGTGGGGGTTCGCCCACCAGCCGCGCAGGTCCTTGAGGCGGAAGATCCAGTCCTCGCCGTGGGCGGTGTCGCGGATCGGCACCCGGTTCTGCGCGTCGCGGTCGGCCTGCGTCGGGTAGAACCAGTCGTAGAGCTCGCCCCCCGCCACGTTCCCGGCGAGGTAGGCCGGGTCGTACGGGCTCGCGTAACGCTGCGCGTCCGCGTGATTGAGCCCGTCGCGCCAGTCGGCGAGCGGCATGTAGTTGTCGATCCCGACGAAGCCGATATTCGCATCCGCCCAGAGCGGGTCGAGGGGGAAGAACACGTCGCCGGTGCCGTCCGCCGGGCGGTAGTTGGCGTACTCGGTCCAGTCCGCCCCGTAGCCGATCGCCGGGCCGGGCCCGAGGATCGCCCGGGCGTCGGCCGCGAGCGCCCGCAGCTGCGCCACGGCCGGGAAGCTGGCGGGGCCGGAGCGCAGCGTGGTCAGCCCGACCAGCTCCGAGCCGATCAGGAAGGCGTCCACCCCGCCCGCCGCCGCCGCGAGCCGGGCGCAGTGCAGGATGAAGCGGCGGAAGCTCCATTCCGGCTTGGCGCAGGTGACCGAGCTGCCGGTCCAGGCGAGATCGGCCGGGGTGACGCTGCCGAAGAAGGCGGCGACCTGGTCGGCGGCGGCCGGGGTCTTGTCCGGGCTGCCCGGGCGGCCGATCGCCGGGAAGCAGGTCATCCGTCCCCGCCAGGGAAAGGCGGCCTGCTCCGCCCCGCCGTAGGGGTCGGGCAGGCCGTTGCCGGCGGGCACGTCCATCATCAGGAACGGGTAGAGGGTGACCTCGAACCCCCGCCGCTTCAACTCGCCGATCGCCTGCACCACCGAGAGGTCGGAGGGCGCCCCGCCGACGAGCGGGTGGCCCTGCGCGTCGCGGCTGACCAGCTCGGCCTGCGCCCGGGTGAGGCCGCCGGCGCTCCAGGGGATGTCGGTGGTCTTGGCCCGGGTCTCGACCTTGGGGAGGATGCGGCAGGAGCCGAGGCGCAGGTCGGTGCCGTGCCAGGCCACGACCAGCGAGACGTGCCGGCAGGCGGGCGCCTGCTCCTGGAGTTGGTCGAGGGCCCTGAGCAGGTCGACCCCGCCGGAGACGGTGTTCTGGCCGGTGAGGCTGCCGCGGTCGTTGGCCTTCACGGGGGCGGTGGCGTAGACGAACTCGCCCATGCCCGGGATCAGGGTGACGGCGGTGACGAGGTCTTCGAGCGCCGGGCGGGCGTCGGCGCGGGGCGGGCGGCGGGTGACCTCGGCGGTGATGACCGGCACGCGGTTGCCGAAGGCGGTGAGGGCCAGGTCCTCGAAGACGAGGTAGGCGAGCCCGCGGTAGGCCGGGGCGTTGCCGGTGCCCTCGATCGCCTCGATCTTCGGGTCGGGCCCCTGCGCCTCGTCGCCGAGATAGACGCGGACATTGTGGTCGGAGAGGCGGATGGGCTTGCCGTCGGCGTAGACGGTGCCGAGCGCCGTGATCGGCCCCTCGCAGAGGGCGACGGCGAGGCTGACCGAGTAGGTGTAGGTGACATTGTAGGTCTTCTGCGTGGGCGCACCCTTGCCGCCCTTGGTCCTCACCTTCTCGACGTGCTGCTCCTCCTTGAGCCGGGTGGCCCAGATGATCTGCCCGGCGACGCGGACGCGGCCGTAGACGCGCGCGATGGCGGCGCCCTCGGTGGAGGCGGTGACGTAGAGGTCGGCGAGGCGCGGCCCGGTGTTGACCTGCGGCTTGGGGCGGGCGCCGAACAGGGCGCGGTCGAGGACGCCGCCGAGGCCCGCGCCGACCACGCCGCTGAGGAGCCCGCCGAGGGGTCCGCCCAAAGCGGCGCCGGCAGCCTTGCCGGCGGTGGAGAGGACGAGGGTGCTCATGGGGCTGGCGGTGGCGGCGAGTCCGGCGAGGGATTGGGGAAGCGGAAGGCGTGGGCGACGCGGCGCGCCCAAGCGGGCGGGACGGCGCATTCCAGGACGGCGTGGCCGTCATAGGCGTGGATCATGCGGGGCCGGGGTCCGGCGAGCGGCGCGGTGAGGATGGCGCAGTGCTTGGCGGGCAGGCCGTCGCGCCAGCGGAACAGCAGGACGTCGCCGGCCAGCGCCTCGCGGGGCGGGATCTCGGCGAGGTGGCGGCGGGCGGCGTCGCGCA
>NZ_JBSVZN010000022.1:0-159076 GCF_054052225.1 Methylobacterium sp. JK268
CCCCTCCTCGATCGCGTCCGTGAGCCGGCGGATCTGCGCGCCCTTCCCGAGAGCGACCTCGCCCAGCTCGCCGAGGAGCTGCGCACCGAGACCATCGACGCCGTCTCGGTCACCGGGGGCCATCTCGGCGCCGGGCTCGGCGTGATCGAGCTCACGGTCGCCCTCCACTACGTCTTTCACACCCCCGACGACCGCCTGATCTGGGATGTCGGCCACCAGGCCTACCCCCACAAGATCCTCACCGGACGCCGCGACCGCATCCGCACCCTGCGCCAGGGCGGCGGCCTCTCGGGCTTCACCAAGCGCGCCGAGAGCCCCTACGATCCCTTCGGCGCCGCCCATTCCTCCACCTCCATCTCCGCCGGCCTCGGCATGGCCATCGCCCGCGACCTCTCCGACGCCGCCGCCCGCGCCCGCGGCGAGACCCCCGAGCGCCGCAACGTCGTCGCCGTGATCGGCGACGGCTCGATCTCGGCCGGCATGGCCTACGAGGCCATGAACAACGCAGGCGCCCTGCGCTCGCGCCTCGTCGTCATCCTCAACGACAACGACATGTCGATCGCGCCCCCGGTCGGCGCCATGTCGGCCTACCTCGCCCGCCTGGTCTCGGGCGACACCTACCGCTCCCTGCGCGACACCGCCCGCACCTTCGGCCGCCTGCTGCCCAAGGCCCTCTACGACACCGCCGTGCGCGCCGAGGAATACGCCCGCGGCATCCTGGCGGGCGGCGGCACCATGTTCGAGGAGCTCGGCTTCCACTACGTCGGGCCGATCGACGGCCACAACCTCGACCACCTGCTGCCGATCCTCAAGAACGTGCGCGACGCGCCCGAGGGGCCGGTGCTGGTGCACGTGGTCACCCAGAAGGGCAAGGGCTACGCGCCGGCGGAAGCCGCCGCCGACCGCGGCCACGCGGTGGTGAAGTTCGACGTGATCTCGGGCCAGCAGGTCAAGGCCAAGCCGAACGCGCCGAGCTACACCAAGGTGTTCGGGGACAGCCTGGTCAAGGCCGCGGACGCGGACGACAAGGTGGTGGCGATCACCGCGGCGATGCCGTCGGGCACGGGCGTGGACATCTTCGCCAAGGCGCATCCGGACCGCACCTTCGACGTGGGCATCGCCGAGCAGCACGCGGTGACCTTCGCGGCGGGTCTGGCGGCGGAGGGGTTCCGGCCGTTCTGCGCGATCTACTCGACGTTCCTGCAGCGGGCCTACGACCAGGTGGTGCACGACGTGGCGCTGCAGAACCTTCCGGTGCGCTTCGCGCTGGACCGGGCGGGTCTGGTGGGGGCGGACGGGGCCACGCATGCGGGCGCCTTCGACCTCGCCTACCTGTGCTGCCTGCCGAACATGGTGGTGATGGCGGCCTCCGACGAGGCGGAGCTGGTGCACATGGTGGCGACGGCCCACGCGCACGATTCGGGCCCGATCGCGTTCCGCTACCCGCGGGGCGAGGGCGTGGGAGTGGACCTGCCGGAGCGGGGCGAGGTGCTGGCGATCGGCAAGGGGCGGGTGATCCGGCGTCCCGAGGGGGCGCGGGTGGCGCTGGTGAGCCTGGGGACGCGGTTGGCCGAGGCGGTGAAGGCGGCGGAGCGTCTGGAGGAGAGCGGGATCGGGGTGACGGTGGCGGATGCGCGGTTCGCCAAGCCGCTGGACGAGGCGCTTCTGCTGGACCTGGCGGGGAGCCACGAGGTGCTGGTGACGGTGGAGGAGGGCTCGACGGGAGGGTTCGGCGCGATGGTGCTGCACCTGCTGTCGGCGAAGGGGGCGCTGGACGGGGGCACGGTGCGGGTGCGCACGCTGACGCTGCCGGACGCCTACCAGGACCACGACACGCCCGAGCGGCTCTACGCCGAGGCCGGCCTCGACGCCGCCGCCATCGTGCGGACCGTCGAGGCGGCGCTGCCGGCCGATCGCCGCGAGCGGGCGCGCCTGCGGCGGGTCTGATACGGTTTCCGGACGATCCGTTCGGAAGCCGTACCACCAGCCCGCGCGGCGGAGCTTCGCTCCGCGCACCTGAGCGAAGCCGGTTTCCGCATCGCGAAGCGATCAATCGGAAACCGTATGAGCGCCGGGCTCACCCCGGCGGGACTGGTGCCCGGAGGGCACGGGGCGGCGCATTCCGCCGCCCCGCGCTTGTCGTTTGGGCCCCGAAATGGCAGAAGCGGCGGGCCTTTGGCCCTGCCCGAGGCTGCCTGCCGCCGCCCTTCGGGGCGGCTCTTCCGGACAGCGACGTGAGCATGAACGAGGCCTCGGACCGCACCCTGTCTGAAGCCCGGCCGGAGGTCGGCCCGGTGCTGATCACCGGCGCGAGCGGCTTCCTCGGCCCGGCCCTGGTCGACGTCTTCCGGGGCGCCGGCTTCCCGGTGCGCATCCTGGTGCGGGCGACGAGCCCGCGCACCAACCTGACCTGGCCGGACGTCGCGGTGGCCGAGGGCGACATGCGCGACCCTGCGGCCGTGGCCGCGGCCATGCGCGGCATGCGCTACCTCGTGCACGCGGCGGCCGATTACCGGCTCTGGGCGCCGGACCCGGAGGAGATCGTCCGCACCAACCGCGACGGCACCCGGGTCCTGATGCGGGCCGCCCTCGACGCGGGCGTCGAGCGGGTCGTCTACACGTCGAGCGTCGCGACGATCAAACCCCATGACGACGGCACGCCCGCCGACGAGACCCGGCCGCTCACGCCCGAAACCGCGATCGGCGCCTACAAGCGCAGCAAGGTCGTGGCCGAGCGCGTGGTCGACGAGATGGTGGCCCGCGAGGGCCTGCCGGCCGTGATCGTCAATCCCTCGACGCCGATCGGCCCGCGCGACGTGAAGCCGACGCCCACGGGCCGCATCATCGTCGAGGCGGCGAACGGCAGGATGCCGGCCTTCGTCGATACCGGCCTCAACCTCGCGCACGTGGACGACGTGGCGGCGGGCCACCTGCTCGCGCTGCGACGCGGGCGCATCGGCGAGCACTACATCCTGGGCGGCGAGGACGTGCTCCTGTCGCGGATGCTGGCCGACATCGCCGGGATCGTCGGGCGGAAAGCCCCGACCGTGCGGCTGCCCCGGGCGGCGGTCTACCCCGTCGCCCTCGTCTCCGAACTCGCGGCCCGCTTCACCGGCAAGGCGCCCCTCGCCACGATCGACGGCATCCGGATGTCCCGCTACCGGATGTTCTTCTCCGACGCCAAGGCGCGGGCCGAACTCGGCTACGCGGCGCGGCCCTACCGGCAGGGCCTGGAGGACGCCGTCGCGTGGTTCCGTCAGGCAGGATACATCCGGTGACGGGCGGACTACTCCAGCCAACCCGCCTCGACGCCCGTGACAGCGGCGATCTGGTGGCGCTGCGTGGCGGTCAGCTGCCGCCGACCGCGCTCGATGTCGCTCAGGTGTCCTTGCGAGATGTCCAGCCTCTGCGCCAGTTCCGCCTGGGTACACCCGCGATGCTTGCGCGCCGCGGCAACGGCGGACCCGTGCTCGGCGAGCAGTGCGACGAACCAGTGCGGGATGCCGAGGCTCGAATCCTCGATCTTTCCGGCGAGATACGCCTCCGCCATCCGCGCGGTCGCACGATCCTCCGCGGCCTCGTCGCCGAGGCGGGCGAGCAGGGTGTCGTAGGCGTGACGCGACAGGACGACGAGTTCTTCACCCGCATCCGTCGTGATGATCTGGGGTTTCACGATGCCTCTCCCTCACTCGTAGACGTCACGCCGGTGCCCGATCGCGAAGACATCGATGGCGTTCTCCGTTTCGACGAACAACACCCGATCATCGCCGACTCTCAGGCGGCGCCCCGGGCGGCCGACCAGGGCTCGGGTATCGCCGCTGCCGGTCTCGGCGTAACGGGACAGCTTGCTGACGATCGCGACCCGCACCGGCGGGGGCAGTCTCACCAGGGCCTTCGCCGCGGAGGGCGCGTAGGCGATCGGCTTCATGGCGATATTATCGCGCCATGGTGCGATATCGGCAAGCCTCGTGAAAGGCAGGTTCGAGCCACGGAAGGACGCCCGTCATGACCACCGCGACCGAGGCGCGCTCCGGCAAGTCGCACCGCGACGAGAACTTCCCGGTCGCGTCGCACCTGATCCATCCGCGCCACCGCCGGCCGATCCTGGCCTTCTACGACTTCGTGCGCGCGGGCGACGACGTCGCCGACAATGCGGGCCTGCCGCCGGAGCGCAAGATCGCCCTCCTCGACGGGCTCGCCGACGCGCTCACGGGCGCCGGTCCCGACGACCCGGAGGCCGCGCCGCTGCGGGAGGCGCTGGCGGAGAGCGGGCTCGCACCGCGCCACGCGCTGGAACTCCTCGACGCCTTCCGGATGGACGCGCGCAAGTCGCGCTACGCGACCTTCGACGAATTGATGCACTATTGCCGCTACTCGGCGATGCCGGTCGGGCGCTTCGTGCTCGACGTGCACGGCGAGGATCCGGCCGCGACCTGGGCGGCCTCGGACGCGATCTGCGCGGCGCTCCAGATCATCAACCACCTGCAGGATTGCGGGAAGGATTACCGCGCCCTCGACCGGGTCTACCTGCCGGACGACCTGATGCGCATCCACGGCGTCACGGTCGCGGATCTCGGGGCGGACCGGGCCTCGCCGGGCCTGCGCGCGGTGATCGGCACGCTCGCCCATCGCTGCCTCGACCTCCTGCACGAAGGCCGCGCCTTGCCCGACCTGATCGCCGACACGCGGCTCGCCATGGAGATCGCGGCGATCCACCGCCTCGCCGTCGCCCTCGCCCGCGGCCTGACCGCCCGCGACCCGCTGAGCGAGCGCGTCCACCACGGCAAGGCCGTGTTCGCGCTGATCGCGCTGGCCTCGGCCGGCGCCACCCTCGCCCGCCGGCCCTTCCGGCGCCACCTCGTCCCAACCGTCCGGGGAGCCCGCCCGTGACCGCCCTCGCCTCGCCCGTTCCCGCGCCCGCCGAAGAGGCTCCGGCGCTGCCCGCCGCCGGCTCGTCCTTCTACGCGGCGATGCGCCTGCTGCCGGCCGCCCAGCGCGACGCCATGTACGCGGTCTACGCCTTCTGCCGCGCCGTCGACGACGTGGCGGATGACGGCGGCCCGCGCGAGGTGCGCGCCGCCGAACTCGACCGCTGGCGGGCCGATATCGACGCCCTCTACGCGGGCCGCCTCACGACCCGCACGGCGGCGCTCGCCGGCCCGGTGCGGCAGTTCGGCCTGAAGCGCGAGGATTTCCAGGCGGTCATCGACGGCATGGCGATGGATGCCGAGGCCGACATCGTCGCTCCCGACGTGGCGACCCTCGACCTCTACTGCGACCGGGTCGCCAGCGCGGTCGGACGGCTGTCGGTGCGGATCTTCGGCATGGCCGAGGAGCCCGGACAGGCGCTCGCCCACCATCTCGGCCGGGCGCTGCAGCTCACCAACATCCTGCGGGACATCGACGAGGATGCCGAGCGCGGCCGCCTCTACCTGCCCCGCGAGCGCCTCGCCGCCATCGGCCTGACCGCTCCGACGCCGGAGGCCGCCCTCGTGCATCCGCGGCTGGGCGAGGTCTGCGCGGCGCTGGCCACGGAGGCCGAGGCGCATTACCGGACGTCCTGGACGATCATGGCCGGCCAGCCCCGGCGCGCCACCAAGGCGCCCCGGATCATGGCGGCGGCCTATCACCTGATCCTCGACGGCCTGAACGCCCGCGGCTGGGTGCAGCCCCGCGCGCGGGTCAAGCCCGGCAAGCTCGCGCTGATCGGCGTCCTCCTGCGCCACGGGATCGTGTGATGGCCGGAACCGTCCACGTCCTCGGGGCGGGCCTCGCCGGTCTCTCGGCGGCGGTCCGGCTGACGCTCGCCGGGCGGCGCGTGGTGCTGCACGAGGCCGCCAAGCAGGCGGGGGGGCGCTGCCGCTCCTACTTCGACCCGGCCCTCGGGCTCACCATCGACAACGGCAACCACCTGCTGCTCTCGGGCAACCGCGACGCCCTCGACTTCCTGCGGGTGGTGGGCGCCCCCCCGAACGCCCTCACCGGTCCCGACGAGGCCGCCTTCCCGTTCGCGGACCTCGTCACGGGCGAGCGCTGGACCCTGCGCCCCAATGCCGGCCGCCTGCCCTGGTGGGTCCTGGCGGAGGGCCGCCGGGTGCCGGGCAGCCGCGCGCGGGACTACCTCGCGCCGATCGGCATCCTGCGGGCGGGCGGGCGCCGCACCATCGGGGAGAGCATGCCCTGCGAGGGCCTGCTCTGGGACCGGCTCTGGCACCCGGTGCTGCTCGCGGCCCTCAACACCGAGCCGCGCGAGAGCGACGCCGCGCTCGCCGCCGCGATCCTGCGCGAGACCCTCGGCGCGGGCGGGCGGGCCTGCCGGCCGCTCATCGCCGTGGAGGGGCTCTCGACGGCCTTCGTGGAGCCGGCCCTGCGCTTCCTCGCCCGCGAGGGCGCCGAGATCCGCCTCGGCCGGCGCCTGCGCGCCCTCGACCGCGCGGGGGACCGCGTCGCGAGCCTCGCCTTCGCGGACGGCGCCGAGGCGCTGGGGCCGGAGGACGACGCGGTCATGGCGCTGCCCGCCTGGGTCGCCGCCGACCTGCTGCCGGGTCTCGAGACCCCGCGGGAGCACCGCGCCATCGTCAACGCGCATTTCGCGGTCCCGCCGCCCGCGGGCGCGCCGCTGCTCCTCGGGGTGATCGGGGGCCTCACTGAGTGGCTCTTCGCCTATCCGGACCGGCTCTCGGTGACGATCAGCGGCGCCGACCGCCTGCTGGAGGAGTCCCGCGAGGACCTGGCCGTGCGGATCTGGGACGAGGTCGCCCGCCTCACCGGGCAGCCGGGCGCGCCCCTGCCCCGGTGGCAGATCGTCAAGGAGAAGCGGGCCACCTTCGCGGCGACGCCCGCGGAGGCCGCCCGTCGCCCGGGTGCGCCGACGCACCTCGCCAATCTGGCGCTTGCGGGAGATTGGACGGCGACCGGATTGCCCTCGACGATCGAGGGCGCCATCCGGTCCGGCGCCGCGGCGGCGGCCCTGGTCACGCGACGCAAACCAGATCTGCGCGGAGCCGCTTGACGCGGGCGGCGACGCGGCGGAACAGCTTGAGAATAGGCGGCGTTCTTGCACCGCCGCGAATCGATGGACGGGCAGGCGGCGGAACGGGCCGCCGACAGGAGAAGGCGGGACGAACGTGGGCAAGGTCGAGACGCTGCACCGCATGAGCACGCAGGACATCACGCTGGAGGATGTCGAGCGGCGCGTGTCGCTCGCGTCGAAGGGGCTGATGCGGCTCGTCAACCCGGACGGTCACTGGTGCTTCGAGCTCGAGGCCGACGCCACCATCCCGTCCGAGTACATCCTCTACCACCATTTCCGCGCCTCGATCCCGCCCGCGGAGCTGGAGGCGAAGATCGCCGCCTACCTGCGCCGCACCCAGAGCGCGCAGCACGACGGCTGGTCCCTCGTCCATGACGGCCCGTTCGACATGAGCGCGACCGTCAAGGCCTACTTCGCCCTCAAGATGATCGGCGATTCGATCGAGGCGCCGCATATGCGCCGCGCCCGCGACGCGATCCTGCGCCGGGGCGGCGCGGCCCACGCCAACGTCTTCACCCGGACCATGCTGGCCCTCTACGGCGAGGTGCCCTGGACCGCCGTGCCGGTGATGCCGGTCGAGGTGATGCTGCTGCCGCGGTGGTTCCCGTTCCACCTCGACAAGGTCTCGTACTGGGCGCGCACCGTGATGGTGCCGCTCTTCGTGCTCCAGGCGAGGAAGCCGCGGGCCCGGAACCCGCGCGGCATCGGCATCCGGGAACTCTTCGTCGAAGCGCCCGAGCGGGTGCGGACCTGGCCGGCCGGCCCGCAGGAATCCTCGCCCTGGCGTCCGGTCTTCGCGGCGATCGACAAGGTGCTGCAGAAGGTCGAGGGGCGTTTCCCGGCGGGATCGCGCGCCCGCGCCATCGACAAGGCGGTGGCCTTCGTGAGCGAGCGCCTGAACGGCGAGGACGGGCTCGGCGCCATCTTCCCGGCGATGGTCAACTCGGTGCTGATGTACGAGGCCCTGGGCTACCCGGAGGATCATCCCCTGGTGGTCACGGCCCGCTCCGCGGTCGAGAAGCTCGTGACCGTGAAGGAGCACGAGGCCTACGTGCAGCCCTGCCTGTCGCCGGTCTGGGACACGGCGCTCGCCGCCCACGCGCTGATGGAGGCCGGCGGCCCGGAGGCCGAGCGGCACGCCAAGCGCGCCATGGACTGGCTGAAGCCCCTCCAGGTGCTCGACATCAAGGGCGACTGGGCGGCCTCGAAGCCGGACGTGCGTCCGGGCGGCTGGGCCTTCCAGTACGCCAACCCGCATTACCCGGACCTCGACGACACCGCGGTCGTCGTGATGGCGATGGACCGGGTCCAGGGCCGGCGCAGCCCCGGGCCGGACGCCGCCGATTACGGCACGGCGATCGCCCGGGCGCGGGAATGGGTCGAGGGCCTGCAGAGCCGCGACGGCGGCTGGGCGGCCTTCGATGCGGACAACACCTACCACTACCTCAACTACATCCCGTTCTCGGACCACGGGGCGCTGCTCGACCCGCCGACCGCCGACGTGACGGCGCGCTGCGTCTCGATGCTGGCCCAGCTCGGCGAGACCCGCGAGACCTGCCCGCCCCTCGACCGGGGCGTCGCCTACCTGCTGGCCGACCAGGAGGCCGACGGCAGCTGGTACGGCCGCTGGGGCATGAACTACATCTACGGCACGTGGTCGGTGCTCTGCGCCCTCAACGCGGCCGGCGTCGACCCGGCCTCCGAGCCGGTGCGGCGGGCGGTGACCTGGCTCGCCGGGATCCAGAACCCCGACGGGGGCTGGGGCGAGGACGCGTCGAGCTACAAGCTCGAATATCGCGGCTACGAGAGGGCGCCGAGCACCGCCTCGCAGACCGCCTGGGCGCTGCTCGCCCTGATGGCGGCGGGCGAGACCGACCATCCAGCGGTGGAGCGGGGCATCAACTACCTCGCCCGCACGCAGGGGGCGGACGGGCTGTGGGCGGAGGACCGCTACACGGCGACCGGGTTCCCGCGGGTCTTCTACCTGCGCTACCACGGCTACGCGAAGTTCTTCCCGCTCTGGGCGCTCGCCCGCTACCGCAACCTGCAGCGGAGCAACACCCGCAAGGTCGCGGTCGGGATGTAGCCGGCGCGCCCGACGATCCCGCCCGCCCGCCGCGGACCCGCCGGGCGGCCCGGGCCGTTTCCCCCGGGAGCCGGCCCGCACGGGCGCGGTGGGAACCCGCGATGACGCTCTACAGCTACCACGCCTCGCACGAGCAGGTCGCGCCGCGCGACCTCATCGGCCTCGTGCAGCGCGCCGAGGAGGCGGGGTTCGACGGCGCCTTCTCGTCCGACCACCTGCAGCCCTGGTCGCCGGCGCAGGGTCAGGCGGGCTTCGCCTGGGCTTGGCTCGGCGCGGCGCTCCAGGCGACGCGGCGCCTGACCTTCGGGGTCGTCACGGTGCCGGGCGGCTGGCGCTACCACCCGGCGGTGCTCGCCCAGGCGGTGGCGACGCTGGGCCAGATGTATCCGGGCCGCCTGCCCTGGGTGGCGCTGGGCAGCGGCCAGGCCCTCAACGAATCGGTGACCGGCGCGCCCTGGCCCGACCGGGCCGAGCGCCACGCCCGGCTGCGCGAGGGCGCCGAGATCATGCGGGCGCTGCTCGCAGGCGAGACCGTGACCCATCGCGGCCGGGTCTCGGCCCTCGACGCCCGGCTGTGGACGCGCCCCGAGACCCCCACCCGGCTGGTGGGCGCCGCCGCCACCGCCGAGACCGCGGCCTGGCTCGGCACCTGGGCGGACGGGCTCCTCACGGTCGGGAGCCGGCCCGAGGCGCTGGCGCCGGTCGTCGAGGCGTTCCGCGAGACCGGCGGGGCCGACAAGCCGATCTTCCTCAAGCTCGACGTCAGCCTCGCCCGTGACCCCGCCGAGGCCCTGGCCCAGGCCCATGCGGCGTGGCGCTTCAACCAGCTCGGCAGCCCGGTCGCCTGGGAGCTGCGCAGCCCGGCGGAGTTCGACGCCGCCGCCCGCTTCGTGCGGCCGGAGGACATGCACGCGCAGGTGCTGGTCTCCGCCGACCCGGCGGCGATGATCGACCGGATCGCCGCCTGCGCGGCGCTCGGCTTCGACAGCATCGACCTACACCAGGTCGGCGGCGACCAGGCCGCCTTCATCGACCTGTTCGGCGAGCGGGTGCTCCCCGCCCTGCGGGGGCGCCGGGCACCGGCCGCGGATTTCGACGCGACTGTGGTGCGGCCGGCGGCGCGGGCGGGGTAGGCCGTGCTCGGGCCGCCCAGCGGACATGAGACCGCCGTCCTTGCGCAGGGTCATCATGTCGAATTCATTCGCTCGGGCGTCGAGAGCGAGTATACGCCGCAGCTGCCCGAGCGTCCGGTCAGATCTTAGGGCTTCCTTTACCCTGAGGACGGCAGATGTGAGCGATCGTCCGCCGCACCGGCAGCCCGCCCGGGTGGGAGGGCGCGAGCCCGGTCGGGCAGGGCGGGAGTGGACATGCCGGTGCGGCGCGCAGTGCGGAGGAGACGGGGCCTCGTCCCGGCCGCGATCCTCCTCACGCTCGCCGGTGCCCCGGCCGCCCGGGCGCAGGGCCCGGAGGACGCCTCGACGGCCGCCCTCGAGTCGAGCTTCGCGCTGCGCGCCGAGGAGGCCCGTCAGGAGGGCGCGCAGGCGCGGCTGCGGGGCGCCCTCGACGCCTTCATGCCCACCGTCACCTTCACCGCCGACAGGCCCCTGCGCAGCCGCATCACCTACGCGCCCAACCCGGAACCGACCGTGGTCGGGCTCGATTCCACCCCGCGCCGCGCGCCGACCGTGGTCGGGCTCACGGCGAGCCTGCCGCTCTTTGACGGGTTCAGGCGCTGGCACGCGCTGCAATCGGCGCAGACCCTGGCGGAGGCGGGCCGCCAGCTGCTGATCGGCAAGCGCGAGCAGGTGCTGCTCGACACCGGTCTCGCCTACCTGGCGGTGCTGCGCGACGCGCGGATCCTGGCGGCCCGGGAGGCGCAGCTCGCCGCGACGCAGCGCATCGCCGCCTTCACCGAGAAGCAGCTCGACCTCGCGGACGCGACCCGCACCGACCTGGCCCTCGCCCGCTCCCGCGTGCAGGAGGCGGAGGCCCTGCGCACCCGCGCCCGGGCCGATCTCGCCGCTTCCCGGCTCGACTTCACCCGCCTCACCGGGTTGGAGCCGGAGCAGGTCAGGCCGCCGCGCCTCCCCGACGGCTTGCCGCGCAACCCGGACGCCTACGCGGACCTCGTGCGCCGGGCCAATCCGAGCATCGCCGCCACCCACCTGGAGGCGGAGGCCGCCGGCCACGACGCCCAGGCCGCCGTGTCGGACCTCCTGCCCAAGGTCAACCTGCAGTTCTCCAAGGTCGCGCAGCTCGGCTATAGCCCGTCCCTGGACCGCATCACCGACACCACCACCCGGGTCGTGGCGAGCGTGCCGCTCTACGAGCCCGGCACCCTGCCGCGGATCGGCGAGGCCTCGGCGCTCGCCCTGCAGCGCGGCTACGAGGCGCGGGACGCGGAACGCACCACCCTGGCGACGGCGCGGACCGCCTTCGCGCGCCGCCAAGCCACCGCGGAGCAGTACGCCCAGCTCGTCGCCCGGGTCGGCGAACTCAGGGCCACGATGCGGGGCTTCGGGATCGAGCGCGGGGCGGGGTTCCGCACCGTGCTCGACGAGTTGAACATCCAGGGGGAACTCGCCAACGCGGAGGTCGCGGCCGAGCTCGTGCGCAACGAGCGGGACGGGCAGACCCTGCAGCTCGCGGCCGCGGCGGGGCTGCTCGCGGTCGAGAGAGGGCCGCGGCTCGAAACCCTCGCCTCCTTCCGGCGCGCCGCGCCGCCCGCCGAGCCCGCCCCGCTCCTGCGCGGCTCCGAGGCGCCGGGCGCCCCGGTCAGGCCGCTTCCGGCACCGGTGCTCCGGGCTTCGCTGGCGGACGCGGCTCCTCGGTGAGCCGCCCGTCGGCGATCCGGTAGATGCGGTCGACCTGATCGAGCAGGCGCTCGCTGTGGGTGATGAAGACCTTGGCCGCCTTCACGTCGCGCAGGCTCGCCACCAGGGCCGCCTCGGTCTCCGGGTCGAGATTGGCCGTGACCTCGTCGAGGAGCATCAGCGCCGGGCGCCGGCAGAGGGCGCGGGCGAGGAGGAGCCGCCGCCGCTGGCCGGTCGAGAGCACGCTGCCCTCTTCCGAGACGTGGGTGGCGTAGCCCTGCGGCAGCCGCTCGACCTCGTGGCGCAGCCCGACCCGGTCGAGGGCCGCCTCCATCTCGGCGTGGGACACGGCGGGGTCGAAGAGCGACAGGTTGTCGGCCACCGTGCCGGCGAAGAGGCCGTCATCCGCGAAGACGACGCCGAGATTCGCCCGGTACTCCCGCTTGCCGAACTCCGCGAGCGGCGCGCCGTCGACGGTGACGCGGCCCTCCGCCGGGTCGGTGAGGCTCGCGAGCACGCGCATCAGCGAGGACTTGCCCGATCCCGAGGCGCCCACAATGGCGATCGATTCGCCCCGGGCCACGTCGATCGCGAGGTCCGCCCCGGTGAGGATCGGCGCCGCGCCGCGGCCGAACCGGATCGCCACGCCCTCGATCCGCACCTCCCGGCGGACCGCCCGGTGGAAGCGCGCCTCGTGCAGCCCTTCCTCCGGCGCCTCCCCGACCACGTCGTCCAGGCGCCCGACATGCACCCGCAGGGCTGCGAGCTGCAGCAGGCTCGCGGTGAGGTGGTTGACCCGCTCGAAGAAGTCGGCCCGCAGCGCGATGAAGGCGTAGAGCGTGCCGATCGTCATCGTGTTGGCGATCACGCCGGTGATGCCGAGGTAGAGGGTCGTCACGGTGCTGACGGCGATCACCGCATGCATCAGGAACTCGGCGTCGAGGCCGGCCTTGCGGGCGCGGAAGTCGAGGGTGGCGAAGCGCCCGAAGCTCTCGAACCAGTGCATGGCGAAGAGTTCGGTGCCGTTATGGGCCTTGAGGCTGCCGATGCGCCGGATCCCGTCGATGAGCCGGGCCTGCTCCTGCGAGCGCGCCTCCAGCGACCCGGCCGTCGCCCGGTCGAGGATCGGGAAGGTGACGAAGCGCATCCCCAGCACCGCCGCCAGGGTGGCGAGGGTGAGGCCCGCCATGAGGGGCGAGTAGTAGACCATCAGCCCAATCAGCAGCGCCGAGGTGCCGATATCGGCGAACGAGGTGGCGAGCCCGCCGACCAGGAAGGTGCGCAGCGCATCGACCGACTGGAGGCGGGTGACGAAGTCGCCCGGGTGGCGCAGCTCGAAGTGGCGGAGCGGCAGCCGGAAGGCGTGGCCCACGAGGTTGCGGGTGAACTGGATCTGGAACAGCGTCGCGGCGCGCAGCGCGATGCGGCCGCGCAGCCACTGCCCCAGCGCCTCGAACAGCATCATCAGGATGAGCCCGAGGGCGAGCATCTGCAGGAGATCCAGGTCGACCTGCGGGATGACCACGTCGAGGGCGATCTGCAGCAGCACCGGGGTCATCAGGCTCAGGAGCGCGATCGCCACCGAGACGAGGCCGATCTGCCCGGCCGTGGCCCCGAGCCCCCGGGTCATGCGCAGGATGTCGCGGAGCGTGAGCCGGCCGCCGGCCTTGCGGGGCCGGAACGCCATCCGCGGGGCGAATTCGAGCGCGATGCCGGCGAAATGGCGCTCCATGTCGGCCCGGTCGTAGATCCGCAGGCCGAATTCCGGGTCGTGGACGCGGTAGCGGCCCCGCGCGATCCCCTCCAGCACCACGAAGTGGTTGCCGCGCCAGTGCAGGATCGCCGGCAGGGAGAGCCCGGCGAGGTCGTCGATCCCGTCGAGGGCGTAGCCGGCCGCGTCGAGATCGAGCCCATCCGCCACCCCGACGATGTCGGCGAGCGTCATCCCGTTGCGCGAGAGCGGGAACAGCGCCCGCAGGTAGGGCAGATCGATCGCGTGCCGGTGGAAATTGGCCACCATCGCCAGGCAGGCGAGCCCGCACTCGTTGTCCTCGGCCTGGAGGACCGTGCGCACCCGCTGCCGGCCCGCCAGCATCCTCTTCAGCCCGTCGCTCACGCTCACAGCCTCCCGCGGATGGCCCGGATCGGATCGAGCATCCAGTCGATCAGGCGCCGGCGCTCGACCACGATGTCGGCCGAGAGCGTCGAGCCGATCCGGATCGGCTCGTCGACCCCGTAGGCCCGCACGGTGCGGGAGTCCGGCTTCACCTCGACCCGGTAGACCGACTGGCGGGCGGCCGCGCCGGGCTCGGGCGCAGCATCCGCCGCGGGGGCCAGCATCGGGTTGCGCAGGGGCGTGGCGGCGATGACCGTGACGGTGCCGTGCGCGATGCCGAAGGTCTTGAACGGGAAGGCGTCGTACTTGAGCACGACGCGCTGGCCGACCTTGGCGAGGCCGATCGCCCGGGCGGGCACCTCCAGAACCACGACCGGCTCGGCCCGGGTGTCGCCGAGGATCGCCACCACCTGGTCGGCGCTCACCGAGGCGCCGGGTTCCACGAACAGGCCGGCCACGTCCCCGTCGGTCGGCGCCACCACGTCGATGCGGGACTGGGCGCCGGAAGCGGTGATCTGGGCCTCGACCGCGCTCAGTTCGTTCTCGGCGGCGGCGAGCTGGGCGGCCTTCTCGGTGTCGCCGCTGCGCTGGGCGCGCAGGCGCTCGGCGGTGCTCTGCCGCAGCTCCGCCCGGCGGGCCCGGAGGTCGGCGATCTGGCGGGCGTAGTCGAGGGCGAGCCGCCGCTGGGCGTTCAGCGCCTCGCGGGTGGCGTAGCCCTGCTTCAGGTAGGCCTCGACCCGGGAGACCATCTCCTCCTGCTGGCCCAGTCCGTCCCGCAGGGTCCGCTCCTGCTCGTCGAGGGCGCGGATCACCGCGGCCACGTTGCGCTCGGTCTCCTGCCGGTCGCCGCGGGTCGACTCGAGATAGGCGGCGAGGCGGGCGCGCTCGCCGCGGAGCGTCGCCCGGCGCTGCTCCAGGCTGCGCAGGGTGGCGGCCACCGTCGAGACGCCGCCCGTGGTCTGCTCGCGCAGCTGGATCCGCATCAGCCGCTGGCCGCGGGTCACCCGGTCCCCCTGCCGCACGGCGATCTCGTCGACGATCCCGGCGGCCTGCGCGTCGAGGCGCGTCAGCCCGGAGGCCGCCGACACGTAGCCGCGCACCGCTTCGGAGCGGGCGAGGCGACCGAAGATCAGCGCCGCCAGGAGGGCCGCGATGATCGCGCCGAAGAACCACGCCAGCCAAGTGCTGCCCCGGTCCCGATGCAGGTGCACCGCCTGGGCGCGGCGGGGCCGCAGCATCGGCTCGGCCGGAGGGGGGGCCGCGGAGTCGCTCATGCGCGGTCGGGTCTCGCCGGTCTCACGCCGCGAGGATCTGCGGCGTTCCTTCACCTTCCGGAGGGTTCGTGGGCAGGTTGTCGGATTCGGGTAAATATTCGGCGATCGACGACCAGAGGTGCCACTGCTCGGGCCGGCCCTCGATGGCGGCGCGCAGGTGCCGGCGCATGATCTCCGCGACCTCGGCCCGCTCCTGCGGCCCGCTGCCGCGAACCTCGAAGGGCTGGCCGGGGCGAATCACGTCCCGGTCCCGCTCCAGGGTGGTGGCGAGGGGCATCACGAGCGCCCCGGTGAGCCGCGCCAGCGTGTCGACCCCGAAGGCGAACCGGAAGGGCCGGCCGAACATCGGCATCGCGGCGGGCGCGCCGTAGGCGGGCGGCAGGTCGCAGAACACCACGAGGACCGCGCGGGCGTCCCGGGCGAAGCGCACGGCGGGCAGGAAATCCGCGCGGTTCGTCACGGTCAGGAAACGGACGTCGATCCCGACCTCGCGCAGGCGGCCGATGACCTCGGTCTCCATGCTCATGTCGTCGCGCTGGCGCAGCACCACGAGCGGCCGGCCCGGAAAGTAGCGGACCATCGCGCAGGCGAGGCCCGTCACGTAGCCGCCCATATGCAGGGGGGCCAGGATCACCGGCCGGCCGCTCGCCGCCGCGCGGCGAAAGAGATCGGGCTCCTCGACCTGCGCGCGCGCGAGGTCGCGCAGGATCGCCGGGACGCTGCGCCGGTGGAGCGCGCACCACTCGACCTCCGCCGCGACGTCGTGCCGGTAGGCCGCGCGATCGAGACGAAGCGCCTCGCGGCGCGGCATCCGCAGGAGCGTCTGCAGCAGGTCGGCAAGGCCCAGCCCCTGGCGCCGGCCGCGCCATCGGCCGACGAGTCCCGCCGCGGCAAGCCCCCAGCCGAGCCCCCGGCGGCGCCACGGGAGCGGCAGGCCCGCCAGGAGCCGGTACGCGGCGGGAATGCGGGGAGCATCGTCCATCGCAGGTCAATCCGTCGACGAAGCGGCCCCCGCGGTCGTCGGATCAGCAGCCCTTCTTGGACTTGTGGCCGCCGCAGGACGGGGCCGGGGCGCAGACCGGGGCCGGCGGGCAAGGGGGCGGGCAGCAGGGGGTGCAGCAGCCGCCAGCGACCGTCGCGAGCGCCTTCGCGTCGAGCTTCTTCATGATGACCTCCTCGTGTGGCGCGGAAGACAGGGGGTCTCCCGCGCGACCTCACCTGCCCCATGACCTCGCGGCGTGTCGAGGCTGCGGGTCCGTGAGAGGATCGCGACCGCTCACGAAAAGCTGTTTCTGCGGAATGCCTTAGAGTTCTCAGCCGATTCGTGCCTACGCAATTGTCCGAAATCTCTTCAGCAGATCGATGTGGAAAATTCACCATGACGCAGAAGACACATCTCCATTCTGCCTCGGCGCGGAGAATGATTCGCCATCGTGCGATCCGGCGCCCCTTCGCCCTCATGACTCCCTTGCGTCAGGGAGAATGCCGGTCTTGCCGGGCTCCCGGTCGCGCCGGCGGCATCGATGGCGCGCTGGCGCGGGTTCACGGCCAGAGCTCACAGCCAGGGCTCACAGCCAGGACTCACGGCCAGGAGAAGCGGATGGTGTCGTCGCGCAGGCCGGCGAGCACGACCTCGACGCCGCCCGAGCGCATCATCCAGTCGAGCCGGTGATCGCGGTACTCCCGCCGCCGGCCGCCCGTCGTGTAGTGGTCGGCGGCCTCGGCCATGCGCGACGCGGCGGCGTCGAACTCCGCGAAGGTCGCCGCCACGGAGGGCCGCTCGCGCAGGCGGGCGTGCCAGCGCGCGAGCGGGCTGCCCTCCGCCGGCCCGAGCCCGTAATGCACCGACCGGTTCACCATCGGGGCAGCCGCCGCATCCGCCCAGCCGAAGCGCTCGCCGCCGAACCACGCCGCCTCGCCCAGCCGGGCGGAGAGCCAGTCCTGCAGCACCCGCGTCTGCGCCGCCGCCCGCTCCCGGAGCCGGACCGCGAGGTGGCCCGTGGCGCGGCGGAACCACAGCACCTCGCCGAAGCCCCAGTTCACCGCCTCGTACTGGGTGTCGCAGACCTCCTCGGTGAGGCGCGCCCGCGCCCGCCCGGCGGGATCGCGGGGCAGCAGGGGCGGCTCGGGCCAGGTCTCCTCCACGTATTCGAGGATCACCGTCGACTCGAACAGCGACAGGTCGCCGTCGACCAGAACCGGGACCTCCCCGCGGGGATTGGCCCGCGCGAAGGGATCGTCCGCGCCGCTGGTCCCGAAGCTCCCGGGGAGTTCGGCCGTGAAGGGGATGCCCTTCTCGCGCAGCGCGATCTTGATCTTCTGCGCATAGGACGAGAGCGGGTGCTCGTAGAGATGCGGCATGGCGGAGCCTCCCTGCGCCGACGCGGCGGCCCCGCCCTCATGCCAGAGACCGTCGGCCGCTTCACGCCGGTTCCGTCCGGCCCCGCCCGTGGCCGCTCCGCCACATCACCGCCGCACCGGGCTTGGTATGAAGGCTGCATCGGGCGCCGAGCCATCCGCCCTGTCTCACGCACAGGTCACCCCGCCGCATGATTGTCGTCGAGGACACCACCGGCCCGTCCGGGCCGCATCCCGTGCTGGCCGTCACCGGCCTCGCCCGCGAGGCGCGCGTCGCCGCCGGGCCGGGCGTCGCCACGGTGGGCGCGGGCGGCAACCCGGGGCGCCTGCGGGACCTCCTGAAGGAGCGGGTACGGCCGGGCTGCCGCGCGGTCATGAGCATCGGCATCGCGGGCGGGCTCGATCCCGACCTCGCGCCGGGCGACGTCGTCGTCGCGACGGGCGTGATCGCCGCGGGGCGGCGGCAGGCGGCCCACCCGGCGGTGGTCTCGGCGCTGACGCACCGCCTCTCGGATCTTCCCTTCCGGGTGATGCCGGCGGACCTCGCCGGGGAGGATTCCGCAGTGCTCTCTCCCCACGCGAAGGCGGTCCTGCGCGCCGGCACGGGAGCGGCGGCGGTCGACATGGAATCCCACGTGGCGGCCGCCTTCGCGGCCCGGCACGGCCTGCCCTTCTGCGCCGTGCGGGTGATCTGCGACCCGGCCGACCGGGCGCTCCCCGCCGCGATCGCCAAGGCCCTCAAGCCGAACGGCGAGCCCGATGTGCTCGCCGTCCTGGGGGCTCTCGCCCGGCGATCCGCCAAGGTGGGCGGGCTGGTGCGCCTCGCCCGCGATTCCTCGGCGGCCTTCGCGTCCTTAGGCCGCTGTCGCGCGCTTCTTGGCTTCGGCCTCGGCGTCCCGGAGCTCGGAGAGCTTCTGCGCGACGTTGCGTGAGAACACGAACTCCGCCGGGCGCTGGTTCTCCAGGGAGATCTCCGGCGCCATCGCGCCCTCGGTCTTGATCCCCCGCAGGGCGTAGACCAGCGGCTTCCAGGGCTTCCTCACCGAATCGACCACCGAGGAGGCCTCGTAGCCCGAATGCACCATGCAGTCGGCGCACTTCTCGTAGTTGCCGGTGCCGTAGGAATCCCAGTCGGTGGTCTCCATCAGCTCCTTGAAGGTCTTGGCGTAGCCCTC
Source organism: Methylobacterium sp. JK268 (assembly GCF_054052225.1). Classification (NCBI taxonomy): domain Bacteria; kingdom Pseudomonadati; phylum Pseudomonadota; class Alphaproteobacteria; order Hyphomicrobiales; family Methylobacteriaceae; genus Methylobacterium; species Methylobacterium sp. JK268. The sequence goes on from NZ_JBSVZN010000022.1 coordinate 18,856, forward strand.
GCCGAGCAGGTAGCACGGCTTCTGCCAGCCGAAGACCGTCCGGGTCGGATTGCCCCAGGGCGTGCAGTGATAGGACTGGTTGCCCGCCAGGAAGTCGAGGAAGAGGCCCGACTGCTGGAAGGTCCACTTCTCGCGGCCCTTCTCCTTGCCGAGGCGGAACACGCCGCGGAACAGGTCCTTCGTCGCCTTCCGGTTGAGGAAGTGCTGCTGGTCGGGCGCGCGCTCGTAGGCGTAGCCGGGCGAGACGGTGATGCCGTCGATGCCCATCCGGGTCACGCTGTCGAAGAAGTCGGCGATCTTGTCGGCCGAGGAGTTGTTGAAGAAGGTGCAGTTGATCGTGACCCGGAAGCCGAGCTCCTTGGCCTTCTTGATCGCCGCCACCGCCTTGTCGTAGACGCCGCGCTGGCACACCGACTTGTCGTGCATCTCCTTGTCGCCATCGAGGTGGATCGACCAGGTGAAGTACGGGCTCGGCTTGTACTGAGAGATCTTCTTCTCGAGCAGCAGCGCATTCGTGCAGACGATCGCGAATTTCTTCTGGGCGATGATGCCCTGCACGATCTGCGGCAGATCCTTGTGCAGCAGCGGCTCGCCGCCCGCGATGACGACGACCGGCGCGCCGCACTCGCGGACCGATTCGAGCGCCTCGTCGACCGGCAGCCGCTTGTTGAGGATCTCGTCCGGATAATCGATCTTCCCGCAGCCGGCGCAGGCCAGGTTGCAGCGGAACAGCGGCTCCATCATCATCACGAGCGGGTAGCGCTTGCGGCCCGTGAGGTGCTGCTTGAGGATGTAGCCGCCGATCTTCGCGACGTACCGAAGAGGGATGCCCAAGATCGAGGCTCCTTGTCTCGCTTGCAGGGTGGAACCGCGCGTCCTTAGACCGAAAAGCGGCGAAATTCCAGCGATCTAGGTTGGAATGGGTCCAACTGTGGCCCAAACCCTACGGTCGCGCGACGGTACCGCGCCCCTCTTCCTCGACCAATGCCGGAATTGCAAAGGTGGTGCGACGCTGCAGCGCAGCAAGGACCGGCCGCACGACCGGGAGGGCGGCGGGGGGCGCTCCCCGGCGCGACCCATGGTCAGGCCCGGCCGGCCGGCTCGGGGACGCGGTCCGGGCGGGCGCGTTGCAATCCCCTCCCGGGGTCACTACTTAGCGCCCCAATGCCCTGGAACGGCGAGAGGGCTGTCCGTGTTCGAGGGCTCCCCGCCCTCCCGGCCGTCGCCGCCGTCCCGGCAGCGGAGGCGCCGGGCGGGGGATCGACGGAACCCGGACGGGATGGCGCGGCTTCTCGCGCATCCGCCCCGCAGAAGGTAGGCTCAGCAACGTGTTCGAACGGCTCGTCGCCCTCTCCGTCCGCCATCGCTGGATCGTGCTGCTGCTCTGCCTCGTCGCCACGGCGGCGGGCGGCGTCTCGGCCGCCCGCCACTTCCGCATCAACACCGACGTGGAGCGGTTGATCGCGCCGGACGTGAGCTGGCGCCAGGACGAGATCCAGTTCGAGCAGGCCTTCCCCCAGCGCAGCAACCTGCTGGTGGCGGTGCTCGACGCCGCGACGCCCGAACAGGCCGACGAGGCCGCCTCGCGCCTCGCGGAGGCGCTCGCCGCGCACAAGGACCTGCTGCCGGTCGTCTACCGGCCGGACGGGGGCCCGTTCTTCGACAAGAACGGCTTCCTGCTGATGGCCCAGAAGGACCTGGAGCAGACCACCGACCGGCTGGTGCAGCAGCAGGGCCTCCTCGGCCCGCTCGCGGCCGACCCGTCGCTGCGCGGCATCATGCAGGCGATGAGCCTGGGCGCGCAGGGCGTGAAGGGCGGCCAGGCCAAGATCGAGGACCTGACCTCTCCGATCGGGCAGCTGCGCGACACCTTCGAGAAGGTGCTCAAGGGCGAGCCGGCGCGGCTGTCGTGGCAGCTCCTGCTGTCGGGCGGCAAGGCCCAGACGAGCGACCTGCGCCGCTTCATCATCACGCAGCCGAAGCTCGACTTCGACGAGTTGCAGCCGGGCGCCCAGGCGACCGCGCTGATCCGCAGCACCGCGCGCGACCTCGGCCTGACGCCGCAGGCCGGCGTGCGCGTGCGCCTGACCGGCCAGGTCGCCGTGGCGGACGACGAGTTCGCCACCCTGTCGGACGACGCGCTCCTCAACAACTCGGTCACGGTCGGGGCGATCATCCTGTTCCTGTGGCTGGCCCTGCGCTCGCCGAGCCTCGTCGTCGCGGTGCTCATCACCACCTTCGCGGGGCTCGTCGTCACGGCGGCGCTCGGCCTGCTGATGGTGGGCGAACTCAACCCGATCTCGGTGGCCTTCGCGGCTCTGTTCGTGGGCCTCGGGATCGATTTCGGCATCCAGTTCGCGGTGCGCTACCGGGCGGACCGCTTCGCCGAGCCCGACCTCGCGAAAGCGATCCGCAAGGCAGCCAACGGGGTCGGCTGGTCGCTGACGCTCGCGGCCGTCTCGCTGCTCGCCGGCTTCTTCTCGTTCCTGCCGACGGAGTTCCGCGGCGTCTCTGAGCTGGGGCTGATCGCCGGCGTCGGCATGATCGTGGCCTACGCCTTCGCGCTGACGCTGCTCCCCGCCCTGATCGCGGTGATGCGGCCGCCGGGCGAGAAGGAGGAGGTCGGGACCGCCTCCCTCGCCTCGGTCGACCACTGGATCATTCATCACCGCAAGCTGGTGCTGGTCCTGACCGGGCTGGTGACGGTGGCGGGGCTGCCCCTGCTCTACTACCTCCCCTTCGACTCGAACCCGATGCACCTGCGCAGCCCGAAGGTGGAATCGGTCGCGACCTATCTCGACCTCGCCAAGGACCCGGCGACGAGCCCCAACACGATCGACGTGCTGGTGCCGAACACCGACGCGGTGCGCCCGATGGCCGAGAAGCTGCGGGCCCTGCCGATCGTCGCGAACGTCATCGACATCGACACCTTCGTGCCGCCGGACCAGGACCAGAAGCTCGCCACGATCGAGGATGCGGCGGGCGTGCTCGGGCCGGTGCTGAACCCGCCCCGCGTGGCACCGCCGCCGAGCGACCGCGAGGTCGTCCAGGCGATCAAGACGGCCTCCGGCGCTCTCAAGGGCATCGCCGGCAAGGGCGAGACCGCGCCGCAGAAGGAGGTGCTGGCCTTCACGGACACGCTCGACCGCCTCGCCGACGCCACGCCCCAGCTCCGCGAGGCCTCGGCCACCGCCACGGTGCCGGACCTCAAGGGCCTGCTGGCGCGCCTGCGCGGCCTGCTGGCCCCGGAGAAGATCACCCTCGACACGCTGCCCGCGCAGATCCGCCAGGAATGGATCGCCAAGGACGGCCGCGCCCGCCTGGAGGTTCAGCCGAAGGGCAACTCGAACGACAACACGGTGCTGAAGCGCTTCTCCAAGGAGGTGCTGAGCGTGGCCCCGCACGCGACCGGCGCGCCGATCGCCACGACCCGCTCCAGCCACACCATCCTGGGCGCCTTCGTGGAGGCCGGCCTGCTCGCCCTGGTGTCGATCTTCGTGATCCTGTCGGTGGCGCTGCGCCGGCCCTGGGACGTGGCGATGGCGCTCGGCCCGCTGGTGCTGGCGACCCTGTGGACGCTGGAGGCGCTCTACGTGATCGGGATGCCGCTCAACTTCGCCAACATCATCGCGATGCCGCTGATGCTGGCGGTGGGCGTGGCCTTCCACATCTACTACGTGATCGCGTGGCGGGCGGGCGTCGCCGACATGCTGGCGTCGAGCCTGACGCGGGCGATCTTCTTCTCGGCGCTGACGACGGGCACGGCCTTCGGCTCGCTCGTCCTGTCGAGCCACCCGGGCACTGCCAGCATGGGCAAGCTGCTGGCCCTGTCGCTGTTCTTCACGCTGGTGGCGGCCTTCTTCATTGTGCCGGCCTTCCTGGGCCCGCCTCCGGCGGCCAAGGGCAAGGACGCGCCCGCCAAGCCGCGGGAGCCGGTGCGGGCGCCCGAGGGCGTGGTGGCGCGGCGGGCGGTGTAGCCGGGATCCTCACCCTCCCCCCTCTGCGGGGGAGGGTGGCGAACGCAGTGAGCCGGGAGAGGGGCTGGCGCGACGCTCTTTCAGGGGGGCGCCCTGCGCCACGGCTCAGCCAAATCCCGAAGCGTGGCTCCCCTCTCCCGCCCCACTCCGTGGGGCACCCTCCCCCGCAGAGGGGGGAGGGTGAGGGCGCGCGTCACGCCGCGAACTCCGAGAACCCGCCGAGCACCGCCCCGGATTCCGCCAGCGCGGCCCGGCTCTCCGGCGCGGTGAGGGCGGCGAGTTCCTCGGCGTAGGCGTAGCCCTCCGCCTCGCCCGGGAAGCCGCCCGCCGTCGCGGGGTGCGTGTAGAGTTCGGTCAGGCCGTCCGGCAGATGCCGCAGCAGGCCCGCCACCCGCGGCGGGGTCATGTGGCCCGACCACGCGAGTCCGAGCACGCGATCCGGGACCGCGAGCCCGGCGCGGCGGGCGCGCCAGCCGAGGAGCGCCGCCCAGGGCGCCGTGTCGAGGGCGAGGCCGGGGCGGAAACCCGGCTCGGCCCGGCGCAGGGTGTCCCGGTCCTCCCGCGGCACGCGCAGGGACCGCATGCCGAAGTCCCGCCCGATCCGCAGCACGAGGCCGGCGATGACCGGGTGGACGTGGAAGTGCTTATGGGCGTTGACGTGGTCGAGGGGGAGCCCGGTCGCCCGGTAGGCCTCGAACTGCGCCCGGATCTCGGCGGCGAGCTGGCGCCGGGCGCGGGGCTTGGCGGCGAGGTCGAGGCCGAGCCCGCCCATGTCGCGCCGCAGCAGGCCCTCCCCGTCGACGAGGTCCGGCAGGTCGGCGGCCGGCAGCAGCGGCCAGGCCTCCACCATCACGAGGTGGAGCCCGACCCGCAGCGAGGGCAGGCGCCGGGCGCGGGCCACCGCGTCGGCCGCCGCGGGGGCCGCCACCATCAGGCTCGCGGCGGAGAGGATGCCCTCCCGGTGCGCCCGCTCGACGGCCTCGTTCACCTGCGGCGAGAGGCCGAAATCATCCGAGGTGACGACGAGGCGCTTGGGGGGGACGGGCATCGGGACCGCAGGTCGAGCGGGACGCGAGGCGTCTCTCAACCCTCCCCCCTCTGCGGGGGAGGGTGGCGAACGCAGTGAGCGCAGCGGGACGAAGTCCCGCCGAGAGGGGAACCACGCTTCAGGATCGGGCGTCCGTCAGGCCGGTTCAGGAAGATGCGGCACCGTGGTTCCCCTCTCCCGCCCGGCTCCGCCGGGCACCCTCCCCCGCAAAGGGGGGAGGGTTCGCGCGCCGTTCCTGGCGGTCACGCCGCCTTGGCGGAGCCGCTGGCCTGGCGGTCCTTCAGGAAGTGCCAGAACTCCACGCCCTCGCGCAGGCGGCGCTTCATCATCTCGGGCGAGCGCACCATCTCGCCGACGATCGAGGCGATCTTCGGGGCCCGGAAGTAGAACTTCTTGTAGAACTCCTCCACCGAGTTGAAGATCTCGGTGTGCGACAGGTGGGGATAGTGCAGCGGCGCGATCTGCACCCCGTTCTCGTCGACGAGCTCCGCGTTGGCGGCGTCGAGCCAGCCGTTCTCCACCGCCTGCTTGTACAGGAAGGTGCCCGGATAGGGCGCGGCGAGCGAGACCTGGATGGTGTGCGGGTTGATCCGGGTGGCGAACTTGATCGTCTCCTGGATCGTCTCCTTCGACTCGCCCGGCAGGCCGAGGATGAAGGTGCCGTGGATGGCGATCCCGAGCTCGTGGCAGTCCTTGGTGAACTTCTCCGCCACCTCGACCCGCATGCCCTTCTTGATGTTGTGCAGGATCTGCTGGTTGCCGGACTCGTAGCCGACCAGCAGCAGGCGCAGGCCGTTGTCGCGCAGCACCTTCAGGGTCTCGCGCGGCACGTTCGCCTTGGCGTTGCACGACCAGGTCACGCCGAGCTTGCCGAGCTCCCGGGCGATCTCCTCGGCGCGGGGCAGGTTGTCCGTGAAGGTGTCGTCGTCGAAGAAGAACTCCTTCGTCTGCGGGAACGCCTTCAGGCAGTACTTGATCTCCTCGATCACGTGAGCGACCGAGCGCGTCCGGTAGGTGTGCCCGCCCACCGTCTGCGGCCACAGGCAGAAGGTGCAGCGCGACTTGCAGCCGCGACCCGAGTAGAACGAGATGTAGGGGTGCTTCAGGTAGCCGATGAAGTAGTTCTCCATCACCAGGTCGCGCTTGTAGACGCTGGTGACGAAGGGCAGCTGGTCCATGTCCATCATCACCGGCCGGTCCTCGTTGTGCACGATGACGCCGGAGCCGTTGCGGTAGGACAGGCCCTTGATCTGCGAGAGATCGCGGCCGTCGGCGACCTCCTTGCAGGTGAAGTCGAACTCGTTGCGGGCCACGAAGTCGATGGCCGGCGCCTTCTCCAGCGAGCCCTGCGCGTCCACCGCCACCTTGGCGCCGATCAGGCCGGCCTTGAGGTTGGGATTGGCGGCCTTCAGCGCCTCGACGGTCGCCACGTCCTGCTTGAAGGACGGGACCGAGGTGTGGAGCACGACGAGGTCGAAATCCTTCGCCTGCCGCGTCACGTCGTCGAGCTTCAGGTTGTGCGGGGGCGCGTCGATCAGCTTCGAGTTCTCGACGAGGGCCGCCGGCTGGGCGAGCCAGGTCGGGTACCAGAACGACTTGATCTCGCGCTTGGCCTGGTAGCGGGAGCCGGCGCCGCCGTCGAAGCCGTCGAAGGTGGGAGCCTGGAGGAAGAGGGTGCGCATCGGGGAAACTCTCGCGATGGGGACGGGCCGCCGCGGCGGCCGGTCAGGTCGTGGGGGCGCCGGTCTCCTGCGCGAGGCCCGGCTCGGGGATGAGCGTGCCATCAGCCACAACCCGATAATCATGACCTTTCCAAGTCACGGCGCCGGACATGAAGCACCACGTGAAGCCGGCGAACGAGATCACGTCGCGGATCGGCAACAGCCAGTAGGGGTGCGGCGCGAGGCCGAAGGCCCGCTCCAGCCGCAGGCACAGGACGATCCGGCAGGTCAGCGCCAGGGCCGCGATGGCGAGCCCCTGCGGGCTGGTGTCGGGCATCAGCGCGCCGATCAGCGCCAGCGGCACCGCGTGGGTCACGAGGCTGCCCGCGTAGCCGGCCGGGTCGACGGTGCGGATGGTGCGGTTCCAGCGCGTCTCGTGCCGCCACAGCTCGCCGAGCGCGACGTCGGTGCAGGTGTGCCCGATGGTGAAGTTCGGGATGGCCACGACCCCGCCCACGGTGCCGCGGAGCGCCGCCCCGAGGGCGTAATCGTCCGCGAGGTCGTCCTTCACGCGCTCGAAGCCGCCGATCGCCGCCAGGGCCTCCGCCCGGAAGGCGATGGTCGAGCCGAAGCAGGGCTCGGCGAGGCCGAGGCCCGTGCCGACGAGCACGTTCGGCAGGAACTGCGTGTCGATGGCGAGCGCCGAGAGCTGCGCGAACACGGAGCGGTTGGCCGGCACGCCGTGATAGAGGCACGTCACCCCGGCGACGCCGGGCTGCGCCAGTTCGGCCACGAGCCGTTCCAGGTAGTCGGGGCCGACCACCATGTCGCTGTCGGCCAGCACCACGATCTCGTGGGCGATCCGCCCCGCCATGTTGATCAGGTTCGAGACCTTGCGGTTCGCGCCGTGCTGGCGCGCGTCGATCACGAGGTCGATGCGCAGGTCCGGGTGCTCCGCCTTGAGGCGGTTCACCACGGCGATGGCCGGGTCGGCAGCGTTCTGGACGCCGAAGATGACCTGCACCGGCCCCGTATAGGCCTGCCGGCAGAAGGTCGTGAGGTTGTGGTGGAGGTTCGGCTCGTCGCCGCAGAGCGGCTTCATCAGCGTCACCGAGGGACGCGGCGCCCCGGCGGGAAGCGCGGGGGCCGGCCGCCCGGCGACGCGCCCGGCGCGCCAGGCCGCCACCAGGGCGTAGGCGCAGCCCGCGACCGCCAGGGCGAGGATCAGGGTCGAGATCCAGGTGGAGTCCATGAGTGAATCCGAGGACGCTGGCGGCCGCCCGGGCGGCCGAGGGGGCTGCCCCCCGTGATCAGGGCTTCGGCGCCGACGCGGGCGCCGCGGCCGGCGCGGGAGCGGCCGGGGCGGAGGCGGGCGCAGCGGCGGGCGCCGGGGCCGCCAGCATCGTGGCGGTGGTCTTGCGCAAATAGTCGAGGAGCGCGTCGGGGCCGCCGCTCTTCAGCGGTTCGCCGAGCTTCGTGCGCAGGGTGCCGGCCTCGCTCACCGTCCCCTGCAGGTAGACGTCGGTGATCTTGCCGTCATTGGTGGTGATGTAATCGACGGGAGATTCGTCCCCGCTGGCGTCGACGGCGCTCGCGCGCACGATGCGCCCGCTGCCGCGCGCCTCGCTCTTCGGCTGCACCGTGAAATGGCCGCCCGCCGCCGCCGACAGGCGGGTCGCGTAGGTGGCGGTGAGATAGGGGCCGAAAGCCTCCACCAGGGCCGCCTGCTTCTCCGCCGGGATCTCCTTCCAGCGGCTGCCGACCGCGAGCCGCAGCATCGCCGGCAGGTCGAAGGACTCGGCCATCGGCCCGCTCAGCACCGCCACGCGCCCGCGCACGTCCGGGCTCTTCAGGGCCTCGGTGAAGGCGGCCGTCATCCGCTGCACCGTGGCGACGGCCGGATCGTCGGCCGCCAGCGCCCCCACCCCGACGGCGAGGCCGGCCGCGACGAGGCCGGCCCGCAGGATGTCGCGTCGATTGCGCACGAGCGTCACTCTCCCCTCTTGGCGTCGGCCGCGACCGGCGCGTAGCCGTAGGCGCGATCGAGGGACGGCCGGATCGGCGGCGCCCCGAACAGGTTGCGGAAGGAGGCCCCGAAGGCGGGCGTCTCGCCACGGGCCCGGGATTCCTGCGCGTGCCACAGGCCGAGGCTCGGCACGCCGATCGCGAGATCCGCGACCCGCTTGACCAGGGAGAGCGCGAGCGCCGCCTCGGCCGGAATCCCGAACACCGCGCAGAGGGCGATCAATCCGCCCTCCTGCGCGCCCAGCGCCCCCGGCACCGCGAAGGCGGCGCCGCGCACCGCCTGGGCGAGGCTCTCGATCACCAGGGCCTGCAGGACATCCGTCCCATACCCCATGAAGTACAGGGCGACCCAGACCTCCAGCGCGCCGATGAACCAGCCGATCAGGTGGAGGCCGGTGGCGGTGGCGATGCGCCGGGGCGCGCCGTAGAGGCCGCGCAGGTTCTCGTAGAGCACGTCGACCGCGCCGAGGGCCCGCCACTCGCGCCCGCTGGCGAAGCGGCGCAGCAGCGCCTGGAACAGCCGGTGCCCGTGACGGCGCTGCACGAGGTAGAAGGCCCCGAGCGCCGGGGCCGCCACCGCGAGGCCGAGCGCCACGTAGTGGACGATGGGGCCCTCGCCGCCCAGCGCCACCAGGACGCCGAGGCCGATCATCGTGAACAGGAACTGGGTGAGGGCCTGGAGCATCAGGTCGACGAACATGCTCGCCCCCGCGAGCCCGCCCGGCACCTTCGTCAGCGTCAGGAGGCGCGCGCCGATCAGGTCGCCGCCGACCTGGGCCACCGGGAGCAGCGTGTTGATGCCCTCGCGCACGAAGCGGATCGACACGCAGTCGCGCAGCCGGGGCCGCGCGGCCGCCGGGAAGACCGCCCACCAGCCGAGCCCCGCCCAGGCCACCGCGACGAGGCGGGCGAGGACCACGAGCGCGGCGCCCCAGCCGGCCGTCCAGGCGGCTTCCAGCACGGCCTCGGGCCCCGACGACACGAAGAGGCCGATCGCGGTGCACAGGCCTGCCACGAGGGCCAGGGTGGTGAGACGCTTCATGGTCCTCTTTCCGGTGGGGCGGCGGACCCCGCCTCCCGATGCGCGCCTTTCTTGCAACGGCGTCGGCGCGACGCGTCGGCATGACTCCCGCGACGTTGCAGCTTTGCCACTGCTTGTCTATCACCGCCCGGACACACCGCCGGGCAAACCAGCGACGCGGTCCTGGAAACGGACTTGGTCGCGAAACGCCGCGAGATTATGGCGCGGGACGCTTAAGCCAAGGTGAGGCGCCGGGCGCGCCGGCCGGAAGCTGTCCCGATGCGGCGGATTTGCAACGGTCACACGGGGGGAGCGCGACATGGACCGGGACACGACCATCGACGGCGGGCACGAGGTGCTCGACGAGGCCGCGGGCCGGGACGTCATCGGCGCGGGGGTGACGGGGCGGCGGGCGCCGGCGCCGCAATCGCCGGTCATGGCCTGGAACGAGTGGGACCCGCTGGAGGAGGTGATCGTCGGCAGCCTCGACGGCGCGACGATCCCGACCCACCACCTCACGGTGATCTTCAACCTGCCGCGGGCCGCCCAGCCCTTCTACCGGCTCGCCTCGGGCTGGAAATACCCGAAGTTCATGAAGAAGCTGGCGCAGGCCGAGCTCGACAACTTCATCAAGATCCTGGCCGGCGAGGGCGTGCGGGTGCGCCGGCCCGACACGACCGACTTCTCGCGGAAGTACCGGGCGCCGCGCTGGACCTCCCGCGGCTTCTGCGTCGCCTGCCCGCGCGACCCCTACCTGGTGATCGGCGACGAGATCATCGAATCGCCGATGTGCTGGCGCTCGCGCTACTTCGAGGGCGACGCCTACCGGGCGCTGTTCAAGGAGTATTTCCGGGCCGGCGCCCGCTGGACCTCGGCGCCCCGGCCCCAGCTCACCGACGAGCTCTACAACTACGATTACCGGGTGCCGAACCTGAAGGCCGGCGAGCCGATGCGCTACACGGTCAACGAGTTCGAGCCGGTCTTCGACGCGGCCGACTTCGTGCGCTGCGGGCGCGACCTGTTCGTGACCCGCTCGAACGTGACGAACCTGATGGGCATCGAGTGGCTGCGCCGCCATCTGGGGCCGGGCTTCCGCATCCACGAGATCGAGAGCCGCTGCCCGCAGCCGATGCACATCGATTCCTCGTTCATGCCCCTCGCCCCCGGCAAGGTGCTGGTGAACCCCGACTACGTGGACATCGAGCGGCTGCCCGCGGTGCTCAAGTCCTGGGACGTGCTCGTGGCGCCCCGCCCCGACCCCGTCGAGGGCTTCATGAGCCGGATCTCCATGTGCTCGCCCTGGACTTCGATCAACGTGCTGATGCTCGACGAGAAGAAGGTGGTCGTCGACGCGAGCCAGCCGACCCTGATCAAGGCCCTGAAGGGCTGGGGCTTCGACCCGATCCCGGCGCCCTTCCTGTCCTACGGGCCGTTCGGCGGGTCGTTCCACTGCGCCACGCTCGACGTGCGCCGGCGCGGCACGCTGAAATCCTACTTCTGATCCCGGCCGCCCCGGCGCGCCCGACGCGGGTGAGATCGCGGGAGCGGATCTTCCGAAGGTCACACCGCTCCCCGCCCCTCCCCCCTTCCCAAACGAGCCCGGCAGGGAGGCCGGGGCGTTTCCCCGGCGTGGCACGATCCGATGTCGAGCCCGCCCCGGCGCGGCGGTCTCGATTGGAGCAGATCCCGGTGGATTGGCTTCCGGGCGGCGCCGTGCATCGAGAAATGCTTGTGGCGGGACGGCCTCTTCGGGACTGGATTGATGTTGTTTCTGGCCCGTTGCCGGGGTGACACAGCGCCGGCCAATCGCCACGCTTGGCGATGTCGGCGGTAGGTTGGTGACCCCGCACCGCCTAAGATCCCCCCATGCTCACGGTCCTCTCGAAGGCGGCCTCCACCGCCCTGACGCGCGTCCTGTTCCCCCTCGCGGCCGCGGCGGGGCTGCTGCCGGGCGCGGCGGCCGCCGCCGACCTCGCCGAGCGGCCCGTCCCGACCTTCGTCGAGGCCCCGCCCCCGCTCTGGATCGTCACCCTCTCGGCGAACATCCAGGCGATGCCGCAATATCCGGGCGGCGAGGATTACACCGGCATCGTCTACCCGTCCGGGAGCATCCGGCGGGCGGGCGAGGCCAAGCGCTTCTCCGCGCCCGATGACGGGATCAGCTTCGCGCTGTACGACACGCCCAACCTGCTGATCGGCCCGACCGCGCGCGTCCTCACTGGCCGCTACTACGGCGACAACCGCCGCGCCCTGTTCGGCTTCAAGGACGTGCGCTGGTCGGTGGAGCCGGGTGTGTTCATCGAGTTCTGGCCGATCCCGGTGCTGCGGGCGCGGGGCGAATTGCGCCACGGCGTCTTCGGGCATCACGGCGTCGTCGGGAGCCTCGCCCTCGACTACGTGCAGCCCATCGACCGCTTCGTGGTCTCGGTCGGGCCGCGCTTCAATTTCGGCGATGATGAATTCGCGCGGCGCTATTTCGGCGTGACGCCCCTCGAGGCGGCGATCAACGGCTTCGCGACGCCCTACAACCCGTCGAATTACGTGACGGTCGGGGCGCTTGCGGCGCTGACCTACACGTTCAACGAGCATTGGTCGGCCACCGGCTACGCGGGCTACAACCGCATCGTCGGGGATTCGGCCGGGAGCCCGCTGGTGCGCGGCCGGTTCGGCACCCCCGACCAGTACATCTTCGGCACGCGGATCGACTACAGCTTCACGATGCCGTCGCTGTTCTGACGGCGGCCGGCAGACCCGAGGCGGCGATCCGGCCGGGTTGCCCCCGCCTCACGCGGGATCAGTCCCGCATGGCCGCTCCTCGCGGGGCAGACACCCCGCCGCGCGGGCTCAGTGAGACGGGATCCGCCTGGATCAAACGGATCCCGTCTCACCCGACGGAGTGATGACCGCTCCGTCGCGGCCCGCCCTATGCCGGATGGGCCACGCCGATCGCCTGGGCCAGGACGGCCGGCGAGAACCCCCAGGCCTCCAGGAGATCGGCCTCGCTCGCCGCGAAGGCCCCGAGGCCTGGGCCCTGCGGGAGCCAGGAGGCGGGGGCGGCGATCGGCGGCTCCGCTCCGGCGCCGCGGGTGCCGTTGAGGAGCCCCGCCGCGGAGCTGCCCTGGTCGTGCCATCCGGCCGGCGACGCAGCGCGGCCCTCGATCAGGTCCACGGCGTTGGCGAAGCCGGCATGGCCCGCGGCGAGAGACCCCACCTCCTCATCCCCGCCGCGCCAGGGATCCGATGCGGGCCAAGTCTCGGGCCAAGTCTCCGGCGAAATCTCCGGAGCCTCCGGCGCGGGCGTGAACAGGGCGGTGCCATCGGCACCCCGGCCGGCCGCCAGGAACGACGCGAGGCGGTCGGCCGAGAGCGCTCCGCCGCTCCCCGTCAACGCGATGGTGCTGGTGGTCCCGCCGCTCAGGTTCAGCGCGTCCGTAACCGCGATGTCGATCAGGCGGAACGGGTCGCGGCCCTGCGCGATCGGGTCGGGGCTCACCGACGCGAAGTTCACCGACCGCAGCGCCGCCTGGTACGCCTCCGCCGACGCCGTTCCGGTCAGGGTGAGCACGCCGCCGTCGAAATGCGCCGTGATGCCGTCCCGGTCGGCGACGTTCAGGACGTCGCCGTCCTGGAAGCCCTCCGTGATCGCCACGGTGGCGCCCGAGATGGTCCCACCACCGGCACCCGTCAGGGTCAGGTCGCCGTCGACCAGCACCGCCGCAGTCCCGTCATAGGACCCGGTGCCCGAGCCCCGGACCGTGACCGGCGACTCGGCCGCGGCGACCGCCCGGTCGGCCCGGACCAGTCCGGCCCCCTGCTGCCGGATGGACGCGCCCTCGAGGGGAACGGCAGAGGATTTCAGGAGCGCCGTGACCTGGGAGGTGGTGAGGCTCGGATTGGCCTGCAGCATCAGGGCCGCCACCGCCGCGGCGTTCGGCGCGGCAGCCGAGGTGCCGTAGAAGGGCGTGAAGCCGGCCACGCTCGTCATGATGCCGTCCGGCGCCGTGAAGTCGGGTTTGCCGGCGCTGTGCGGCGAGGCGAGCGGCTCGCCGGCCTCGTCGTAGACGATCTTGTCCGGCCCGTAGGACGAGAACGGCTCCGCGTAGCCCTTCTGGTGGGCGTAGATGTCGCTGCCCGCGGCCGGCATGGCCGCCACGGTGTTCACTCGCGCCAGCAGGTTGTGCCCGAAGGAGGAGCCGGAGCCCGTTCCGGCCGCGGGATCCTCGATTCCGAGCGCGCCGTTCAGGACGGTCACCTTGAAGGTCAGGTCCTCGGGAAGGCTTCGTCCGCCCGGCGCGTACACGACGATGTTCGCGTTCGTCGGCACCCGCGGCGAGGACGGCACCTGCAGCGCCTCGCACGCCACCTTGACCCCGCCATCGTCGAGCTGCTGGCTCGACGCCAGCACCCTCCCGCTCGCATCGACGATCTCGAATCGCAGGTCCTCCGGCGCCCCCGTGCCGTCCTCGCCCTTCCACGGCGCGGTCCAGGTCAGCTTGAGGATCTGGCCGGCGTGGGGATACCGGATCGGAAGATAGGCGCTCCCGTTGCCGAACGTGTTGGCCCACAGCGTCGAATCCCCCACCCTCGCCAGCGCCGGCTGGAACGTCCCTTCGTAGAAATAGGGGCCGTTGTTGGACGCCGATGTGAAGTAGTTCACGCCCGCGGCGATCGCAGATTCGATCGCCTTGTCGAGATCACTGCCGGTCTGATAGTCGGGTTCGGCGTAATAGTAGATGTCGTCGACAATGATATTGCAGCCCGCGTTCTTCAGGGCGGTGACGGAGGCCCCCATCCCGGCCAGGCTGTCACCCATGTCGGAGAAGTAGAGGTCCGCGTCCGGGGCGACCTGGTGGATGAGTTCCGCCATGGCGCGGCCCTCGTCCTCGCCGGACTCGACGCGGTCGTTCAGCACGTGGACCGCGCAGGTGCCGTCGGGCTTGGCAGGGAGCAGGCCCGCCGCCGCGTCGGCGTCAGGCGTATCGGTCCTGCTTCCGTTGCGGAAGAACGAATCGGAGATGATGCCGATCTTGATTCCCGACCCGGTCAGGTGCGCGCTGCCGTTCGGCGCCGACATGCCGTGCACGACGTCGGCCCGCATGGCCCGCGCGCCCATGCCGATCGCGGAAGTAAGCCGCGACGGCCCGCCGGAAAAGCCGATCAGCGTGCCGCCCGCGCCGTCCGACGTGGCGGTCAGGGTCCCGGCCGCGGCCCGCAGGTGGTTGAGCGTCGCCACGGACCGATTCTGGGCGTCGTAGACCGTCGCGGTGCCCGCGCCCGCGTCGTAGGCGACGCGGGACCCCGCCACGCCGGTGAGGTCGATGAGGTCGCCGGGCGCGAATCCCTCGATGGCCCCGCCGAAATCGGCCACGTCGGCGATCCGGAGGTCCCCGCCGACCTCGCCGAAGCGGATGGTCTGCCCCGACGCGCAGGCGGCGTCGATCGTCAGCGTCGCCCCGGTCTGGAGGGTGAAGGTGCCCGACCCGCTGAGCTGCCCGAACTCGACGCTCGTCCCGACCGCCGTGAGCGCGCCGGCATTGACGACCGGGGACTTGAGGGCGAGTCGGTAGCGCGACTCGAGGACGACGGTGCCCGAGAACCTGATCGTGCTCCCCGCGTCCTCGGTGCCGACGGCATCGATCTCGCTGCCGGTCTGCAGCACCAGCGCGTCCGAGCCGCCGGTCGGCCCGGCGATGTCGACCGTCGTCCGGCTGTTGCCGCCGACCAGGATCACCCCGTTGACGCATTCGGAGCCGGTGAAGCTCAGCGTCGCGTCGCCGCGGGTCCGCACGACGAAGAACTGGCCGAGATTGGCACCGGCGATCTCGAGCCCGGCGCCGCTCTCCAGCGTCACCTCTTCGTCGTCGTAACAGTCGTACCCGTTCTCACCGTCGGTCGTCAGCTTCGGCTTGCCGGACTTGACGGTCAGGAAATCGCCCGCCCGCGGTGCGCCACTGGGGCTCCAGTTTTCCGCAGTGATCCAGTTGCCGTTGCCACCGAGCCAAGACCTCGTCGTCATCGTCTGTCTTCTCCGGTCTGCCGCGGCGGACGCTGTCGGCCGCCCGGCGGTTGTGACGGGGCGGACGCCGCGCGCGATCGTCGTCGCAGCGCACGCAGCATCCACGGCTGGCCAAGGCCCAGCGCGAAGACGTTCCGTCATCCTGCGGGACTTAGCCGACCATATTTCGAGAGTTTTAGACTCAATCGAACGCAATACGTGCGCGACGACCGCGGATGCAGTGAGAGAAAAACAGTTTCTTATGTCTGAAGAAATGATAATACCTTTCTTGACCTTTGGTCAATGGTGAAGTTGGGTTGCCTCCGGGCGGACCCGGCACGCGCGGGGCGGCGGCGCGCAAGCGGAGCGGAGCGGAGGCCGGGGCGGAACGGCGTTTCGCCGCTCGGACCTGCCCGATGCGGACGGGTCGTCCGAGGGTCGCAATGGCGCGACGCGCGATTCGAGCGGCCCTGCTCGTCGGATCACCCTCGGCCGGGGCGGCGATCATGCCGGACCCCTCCCCCGATGCGGTGGCGCGTCACGGAACCGGATTCGCGAGCAGGCCGCGGCGAGATCGAACCGTGAGCCCCGCTCCCGGTCCTTCATTCTGCCGCCGGGCCGGTGCCGGGCGCGGAGGCCGCTTCAGCGGGAACCGCTCTCGCCGAGCCACCCCATGCTGCAGCTCTGGCCGCCATCGACCGGCAGGCAGACGCCGGTGATGAAGCGCGCCTCGTCCGAGGCCAGGAACACCGCCGCGTGCGCGATGTCCCAGGCCTCCCCGAGCCGCCCGAGGGGCACCGACCGGTCGCGGCCGGCGTCGCGGGTGCCCGCCGCCCGGCAGTCGTCGCGCAGCGAGGTGTCGAGGAGCCCCGGCAGGATCGCGTTCGCCCGGATGCCGTCGCGGGCGTACTGCATCGCCACCGCCACCGTCGCCTGGTTCACGGCCGCCTTCGCGGCCGCGTAGGCGAAGGCCGGTGTCCCGGTCCAGCGGATCGCGGCGACGGACGAGATGTTGACGACCGCCCCCTTCCGGCGGGCGCGCATCCCGGGCAGCACCGCCCGGCAGGTGCGCCACACGCCCCCGACATTCAGGTCGATCACCCGCCGCCAGCCCTCCTCGTCGAGATCCTCCGGCCCGCCCGCGGCGAGAAGGCCGACATTGTTGTGGAGGATGTCGATGGCCCCGAAGCGGGTCTGGGCCGCCGCCACGGCGCGGGCCACGGCGTCAGAATCGGTCACGTCCGCGGCGAGGGCCTCGGCCTCGTGGCCCTCCTCCACGATGAGGTGGGCCGTCTCCTCGGCGGCCGCGGCGAGGCGGTCGACGCAGACCACCCGCGCCCCCTCGCGGGCGAAGGCCACCGCCGCCGCCTTGCCGTTGCCCCAGCCGGTGCCCGCCGAGCCGGCCCCGAAGACGATCGCGGTTTTTCCGATGAGGCGGTCGGGCATGGCGGCGGATCCCCGTACCCGGCGACAGTCGCGACAATCGCGGCCATCCCGCAACGGGGCGGCGAGCAGGACCGCCATCCGGCGCCCGCATGGCTCCGGCCGTCCCCTCGGGCGGGCGCGCTCACACCGCGCGCGTCGCCCGCCGGAAGGTTGCGACCGCGAGGGCGAGCGCCAGCGCGACCTGCAGGAAGTTCCCGTCGCTGAGGAAGCGCGAGCCGAGCTGGAAGCGGAGCGCCACCTGAACGCCGAGCCCGGCGAGCAGGAAGGCGAGGCAGAAGGCCGAGGCCGCGAGGAGGAGGGCGACGAAGGCGTTCATGGGCGGGCCCGATGCTGACCCCGGGGGCCATGCAAGGGGCGCACCAGGCGATCAGGCCGGACGCGTCGCCCGCATCGAGGGGCGCTCGCTGAAGCGGGCATACCACGCCGCCGCGGCCGGGAAGCGGCCGCGCCAGTCGAGGTCGGCGAAGCGCAGGTCGAGATAGCCGAGGGCGCAGCCGAAGGTGATGGTGCCGATGTCGAGCCGGTCGCCGAGACCGGGCGAAGCCGCCTCGATCGCCGCGAGCGCGCTCTCGACCTTGGCGCGCTGGCCGGCCACCCAGGCGTCGGAGCGCTCGGTCTCGGCGCGCACCCGTCCCTCGTAGACGCAGAGCAGCGCCGCATCGAGCAGCCCGTCGCCCAGCGACTGCGCGGCGAGCACGCCCCAGCGCGCCGAGTTGCGCGGGAGCAGGCCGCCCTCGCCGATATGGTCGAGGTACTCGCAGATCACCCGGCTGTCGGCCAGCACGGTCCCGTCGTCGAGGATCAGCGTCGGGACCTGCCCGAGCGGGTTGCGGGCCACGATGCCGCCGTCCCGGTTCACCGGATGGGCGGCGGCCGGCAGCAGGTCCAGCCGCGCGACGAGGCCGAGTTCGTGGGCGGTCACCATCACCTTGCGCACGAAGGGAGAGGTGGCCGAATGGTACAGCTTCATCGAAGGCTCCTCGGGCGACGGCCCGGCCGGGTCAGTGCCGCGGGTGCGGCGCGTTGACGGGCCGCACGCCGGGCCGCGCGAGGCCGGGCTTCTGCGGGGCGGGCTTGGTCGTCGCCGCGGTGGCGGCCGGCCGCTCCGCCGGCGGGCGCGGCGTCTCGGCCGCGAGGCGCCGCACCGGCCAGCCGTCGCTCCAGCGCTCCATGTCGGTGAAGCGCGGATTGGCCTTAAGGGAGGCGGCGTCCTGGCCCGCGAAGGCGGCGGCGGCCGCCATGTCGAAGGTCTTCCAGAAGCCCAGATAGTCGAGGCTGTCGGTCCCGGCGGCGTTGATCTGCGCGACCAAAGTGGTCTGCTCGCCGGTGAGCGCCATGTCGGCGGACCACTTGAACGGGGGCGGCTTCTGCTTCGGGTCCCTGGCCGGCTCGGCCGGCAGCTTGATCGCCCCGGCGTCGTAGGCGGGATTGTTGCCCGCCGGCGAGGCCAGCGTCGCCGAGAGGGCCGGGAAGCCGTGGTCGTCGGAGAGCACGCGCATCAGGAGCTTGCGCTCGGGGGGGACGGCGCTCGCCTCGCGCATCAGGCGGCGGGCCGCGAGGTCGGCGGCCCGCGCGTCGCGGTCGCCCACGACGGTGATCAGCAGCGTCGTCGGCGCGATCCGGGCGAGGTCGTGCAGGGCGATGCCGCGGGACTTCTCGTCCCGGGCGATGCCGCCCGGCATCGCGCCGAAGATCAGCTTGGGGCGCGGCAGCCCGTCCGCCTCGGCGGAGGCCGCGAGGTTGGCGGCCATCGGCACCCCGGCGAGGTGGCCGATCAGCGCCACGCGGTTGAGGTCGGGCTTGGCCTCGGGGTCGCTCGCGAGCGCGTCGAAGGCCTCCTTGACGAGGCGGGCGGCGGTGTCGCTGGCATCGGCGGGCCGGGTGCGGTTCACCTCCTGGAAGCGGGGGAACAGCACGAGGTAGCCCTCGCGCGCGAGGTGCTCGATCCAGGAGCCGTAGGCCTGCGGGTTCACGGCTCCCCAAGCGTGGAGGAACACCACGACCGGGCGCCCCTCCGCGGGGGCCGGCCCGCCGCCGTGATAGACGAAGGTGGCGGACCCGGTCCGGACCACGGCGCGCTTGACGACCGTGGGGGCGGCATAGGCGGATCCGCCGGGCCCGTCCTTGGGCTGCGGCGGCGGCGTGGCGGCCCACGCCTCGCCCCGCGCCGCGACGACGCCGAGGCTCAGGAGGAGGACCAGGCAGGAACGAAGGGTCGGGCGCATGAACCGGGCGAGGGCGAGGATCCGCCGGCGGGAGCCGGTCCGTCGATCGGACTCACCCGACACCAACTCGCCCCCAATCTCAAGTCATCATCGCGTCGTGGAAGTCGGCTCGGCCCGGTCATGTCGCTTCCACGGTACAGTCCCGCACTGTCGCGTGGGCTCAACCGTCCTGTCGACCGTCCTCGTCGAGCGAATCGAGACGGGCGATGAGCCGGTTCAGGGCGTCGGGCACCGGCTGATCGACCACGTCCGTGTAGAGGGCCCTGAGGTCGTGCCCGAGTTTGGCCAGCAGCAGAGCGTCCGCCAGCGACGAGGCCGTGGCGTGCGTCTGGCCGAAATTGGCCGCATGGTTGCTCGGGATCACCTTCATGGGTCGTCGTCGGGCGCGCGCCCTGTCTCCGCTCTCGGAAGTACCGTCTGGGCGCACGCGGCGCGGGCCGCGAGCAATCCCGAGTAACAACGCATCCCCCCCGGCCGGGTTGCGTAAGGCCGTCGACGGGATTTCGCGATCAGGGACGCGCGCCGGCGGGTCCCACGACGCACAAGCGCCCGCAGGGCCGCGGCGAGGACTCGCCACGGCCCTGCGGGCGGGCCCGGATCGCGCGAAATACCTTCGAAACAGGCCGGGCCTCAGCCCGCGCTGGCATCCCCGACGGCGGACCCGCCCCCGTGAGAATGGCCGGCCGCCTGCTCCACGAGCGTCAGAATGTCGAGCGCGCGCCAGGGCTTGGGGATGAAGGTGGCGGACATCCTGAGGTCGCTCGGCTGGTCGCCGGCATCGCCCGAGGTCAGGAGCACGTGCACCCGCGGCCATGTCACCCCGATGATCCGCGCGAGTTCGAACCCGCCGATCGGACCCGGGGTGCGGACATCGGAGAAGACCACGTTCACCTCCTCGCCCCGCTCGCGCAGGATGGCGAGGGCCTTCTCGGCCGTCTCGGCCTCGATGACACGGAACCCGGTCTCCTCCAGGAGGGTGGCCGCGAGGAAGCGCTCCTCCGGCTCGTCCTCGACGACCAGGATCACGGGTTGCGTCTTCGCGGCGCCGGATTCGCTCATAGGCATGGAACGGGCGTCCAGTCGACTGGTTGCATCGCCCTGGACGGAGGTCCCGGCGGGCTCACGGAAGCTTGACCACCAGCGCATCATCTTGCCCTCGATGACACGAATCAAGGGCGTGGCGGCCACAGGTCCCCGCCGCGGGCGCGGGACGAGCCCGAGACCTGTCCGCGGCACGGCCGGCGGCGTCCCTCGATTCCGCGAGACCGTCGCTCTCTCCGACGTCTCCCTAATCTTGCGTTCCCGGACGGCGGCGACAAGCCGCGGAGGCGCGGAATCCGCCGGGCCGCCGGCCGGCCGGTGCGCCCGCGCACGCGAGGCGGGGCGGCCCGGTGCCCGGACCACCCCGTCTTCCCGCGGCGGCGATCAGGCCGCGGCGGCCTTGCGGGTCTTGGCGGGCCAGCCGAGGGCGACGAGGCGCTGCTTGGCGTGCTCGCGCACCTCGTCGCGCAGGCCCGGCGCCATGGCGGCGAGGCGGGCCTGGGTGGCGGGATCGAGCATCAGGTCGGTGACGGCGTTGATGCTCTTCGCCCGGTCGATCTCGGCCCTGAGATCCGCATCCGCGGCGCTCGCCGGTGCCGCGGCGTCGCGGGCCGCCTCCGCCTCGGCGGGCTCCTCCTCGTCCTCGCCGGGGCGCTGGACGCGGGACGCCGGGGCCTTGGCGGCGCCCTGCAGGTCGGGCCGCGAGGCCTTGAACTCGTCCGCCTCGTCCTCGGAGTAGAGCAGGCCGTGCAGACCGACGAGCTTCAGGATCACCCGGTCCTTGGCCCGCTTCTCGGCCATGGCGTAGACGTAGGCTGGCTGCTTGCCGCCGATCTTGTAGTTCACGCCGATCAGCGCCTCCCCGATCGACCATTCGGCGCGCTCGCCGCCCGGTCCCGGCATGTGCCCGGTCACCAGGATCACCGCCTCGTCGCGCTCGGCGCGCACGATCACGGGCGCGTCGAAGCGGATGCGCGCCTGCGCGGCGATGCGCTCCAGCGCCTTGTGGTAGATCACGGCGGTGCCCTGCACCCGCCACACGTTGCCGGCCAGCGGCTCCCCGTAGGTCGCGAGGATCTCCGCGATCTGCTTGTCGGTCGTTGCGCTCATGCGATCGATCTCACCTGCTCGAAGGCGGCCTCGGAGGCCGCGCAGGCTCCGATTCCACGACGATTTTCCTATCACGAATCACGCTGAAGAGCGAGTGTTTTGTCGCCTCAATGATAAGACCAGACGCGCCTCTCCGCCGCATTGCGCGCCGCCGAACGGCCACCACGCCCTGAAAAGCTTCGCGCCTGTGCTGGCGATCGTGGCCCAGCTTCTGCGACGGCAACTGTCCGGTGGTTGACCATGGCGGGCCTGTTCGCATAATGTTCCTTTCAATCAGGAATGCAACATCTTCTCGGGAGGGGGCCGCGCGGCCCCCCTCGTGGTTCGGAGCCCTCCGCCACCATGACCGCCCTCGCGCAGGATCACGCCCCGCTCCTGGGGCGTCCGGGCACCCGCCGCGGCGCGGTGCGTACCGCGCCCCGGCGCCCCGGCGGCCCGTCCGTGGCGGCGACCCGCATGGGGCTGGTGGCCGATTTCCTGGCCATCACCACCCTTGATCCGGCCGTCGAATCCCTGCGCGCCGCGCCCGCCCCGGCGCGGATCCTGGCGGGGGGCGAGGTGGTGGAGCACGCGGCGGATTTCGAGCAGACCCGCCGGGACGAGCCGGGCCGCCTCGTCGACGTGGTGGCGGAGGCGGACCTCCCCCGGCACCCTCTGCGCGTCGCCTACGTGGCGGGCGAGCCGATGGTGACGGAGGACGGGCGCCACTTCGTGATCGAGAGCGCGGCCTCCCTGCGGGCCGAGCCGCGGCTGTCGACGGTGCGGCTGGTGCTGGCCTGCCGCCGCACCTTCGTGTCCGCGGGCGACCGGGTGCGGATCCTGCACTTCCTCGACGAGTGCGGGACCGGGCGGCTCGTCGAGTGCGCGGCGGCGGTGCAGAACGCGTCGGACGGCGTGGCGGCGGTGCTGGCGCTGGCCGTGGAGGGACTGGTCGCCCTGGACATCGAGCGGCCGATCCTGCCCGAGACCCCGGTGCGGCGGCGCCCCCTGCCCTTCGCGGACCCGTTCGGGTTCTAGAGCATTGTCCGGACAGCGCGGTCGGGCGCTTCCGGACCGGCGTCGCGCTCATCGCCAGGCGGAGAGGCAACCGGCGCGCCCGGCCCGGCGCGAGCTTTGCTTTGAGGGGGCTGCTCGCCATGTAGCAGCCCATGATCCGACTGATCCCCAGCCTGCCCGCCGTCTACGTCCTCGCGCGCGTGGTGTGGCCGAGCCCCTGGTCGCCCGTCATCCAGATCGGCGTGACGGTCCTCCTGCTCACCGCCTCCCAGTATCATCTGTGGAGCCGCCTCTCCTCCGGATCGGTGTTCGCGCCGGAATTTCCCCGCTCGGTGGTGATCCTCTTCAACACCGCGTTCGGTGCGCTCGCGCTGGCGACGCCGATGCTCCTCGTCCTCGATGCTGCGGCGCTGGTTTGCTGGATCCTGCCCGGGAGCGGATGGGCGATCCCCATGGCTTGGCGCTACGCGGCGGCTCTTGCGGCGTTCGTGCTGTCGGCGGTCGCCGTGTTTCAGGCCATCCGCGTCCCGCCGCTGAAAGACGTCACGGTGGCGATCGCGGACCTGCCCCTCGGCTTCGTCGGCTACACGATCCTGCACCTCTCGGATCTACACATCAGCCGCCTGTTCCCGGTGGGGTGGGCAGAGGCCGTCGTCGCGCGCACCAACGACCTCGGGAGCGACCTGATCGTGGTGACGGGCGACTTCATCGACGGTTCGCTCGCGGCCCGACGGGCCGACGTCGAGCCGCTGCGCGCCCTGCGGGCCCGGGACGGCGTCTGGGCCGTCCCGGGCAACCACGAGTATTTCTTCGACTACGATGCCTGGATGCGCCACCTCGCCGGGCTGGGGATCCGCGTGCTGGCCAACGCCCACACGGTCCTCGAACGCGACGGCGGTGCGCTCGTGGTGGCCGGCGTGACGGATCGCTCGGCGCCCGGCGCGGGCCAGTCGGGCCCCGACCTCGCCGCCGCGCTGGCGGGCGCGCCCGCGGGAGCGCCGGTCATGCTGCTGGACCACCAGCCGGCGAACGCCGCGCGGGCGGCCGCCCACGGGGTGAAGCTGCAGCTGTCGGGACACACGCACGGCGGCATGATCCGCGGCCTGGACCGGCTGGTGGCGCGCGCCAACGCCGGCTTCGTCTCCGGGGCCTACCGGGTCGGGGACATGCTGCTCTACGTCAGCAACGGCACCGCGCTCTGGCCGGGCTTCGCGCTTCGGCTCGGCCGCCCGTCCGAGTTGACGCGGATCACCCTGCGGGCGTCCTCGTAGCACCGACCTGGATCCGGGATGCGGCCAAATCGGGATGCGGACGGGCGAGGACGGCCTGGCCTTCGGGCGCACGCGGCGAGCGGCAGGGCGCAGCCCGCAACGGCTCGCGAGGGGGTCCGCCCGAGGCGTCACATGCTGCGACGAAAGCCTGCAAGAACGTCCACTGAGGTCTCCGGTGCGTCACCGTTTGCGAGCCGGTCGGCCAGCCGCACCCGCAGGTAGGGTACCGCGTCGTCCCGCGCCAGGAACGTCGCCACCGGCATCATCGCCCAGGCCTCGCCCTCCTCCCCGAACCGGATCCGCGCGACCTCGTCCGGCCGGATCGTGCCCGCGAAGAAGTAGCTCGGCGGGCGGCCCGCCGTGAGCGGCGGGTAGCGGCGCCACCAGGTCAGCCGCGCGGGCGGGAGCCGGAGCCCGAACTCCTCCTCCAGCTCCCGCAGCACGCAATCGACGGGCGATTCCGTCCCCTCGCGCCCGCCGCCCGGCAGGTCCCAGCAGCCCGGGAACGGGATGCCGGGCTTGGCGTCGCGCCGATAGGCCAGAACGTCACCGCCCTGCAGCAGGGCGAGCTTGGAACCCACGAAGTCCTGACCGTCCCACATGACTCCACCCGCGGCCGAGAAGACGCGACGATCCCCGACCCGCCGGGCCGGCACAAGAGCCGACGCGATCCCGGCCACACCTGGGCGGCCGTCGGCGGACCCTGCGGCAGCGCGCGGGCTCATCTCGCCGCCATCGGTCCGCCCTTGCGGTTTCTGCCCGTCCTGGCGAGAAGACCGCGTCCGTGGAGAGCGAGAGATGAGCGACGACGATTACGTGTACGACGAGGCGACCGGCGAGTGGCGGCCGGCCTCCGACATGAAGGCGGCGGCCGTAGCGGTGCGCGATGCCTCCGGCAATCTCCTGGCGGACGGGGATTCCGTGACCCTGATCAAGGACCTCAAGGTCAAGGGCGCCAACCAGACCCTCAAGCAGGGCACGGTGATCCGCTCGATCCGGCTGACCGACGATCCCGAGGAGATCGACTGCCGCCACGACACCATCAAGGGTCTGGTCCTGCGCACGGAATTCGTGCGCAAGCGCTGAGGGCCGCGCGCCAGGCGCGCGGCCCTCAGCGGGATCAGGGCGTCGGCGCGACCGCGTGGTGGGAATCGAGGGCGACCTCCTCGCTCGGGAGGGCCGCCTTCACCGCGTCGCGGCGGCGCCGGTCGGGAGCGGTCGCCTCGGCGACGAGGTCGGCCAGCGCCTGGTCCAGGGGCAGCGTGCGGGTCTGCTGGCTGCCGAGCCGCCGGATCGAGACCGTGCGCTCCTCGCCCTCGCGGCGGCCCACCACCAGCATCACCGGGACCTTGGCGTGCGAGTGCTCGCGGACCTTGTAGTTGATCTTCTCGTTGCGCAGGTCGCTCTCCGCCCGCAGGCCCGCCGCCTCGGCGGCCGCCAGCACGTCCCGGGCGTAGGCATCCGCCTCACCGGTGATCGTCGCCACCACCACCTGCAGCGGCGCCAGCCAGAGCGGGAAATGGCCGGCGAAATGCTCGATCAGGATGCCGGTGAAGCGCTCCATCGAGCCGCAGATGGCGCGGTGGACCATCACGGGCGTCTTCTTCTGCCCGTCCGCGTCGACGTAGAAGGCGCCGAACCGCTCCGGCAGGTTGAAGTCCACCTGCGTGGTGCCGCACTGCCAGTCGCGGCCGATCGCGTCGCGCAGCACGTACTCGAATTTCGGCCCGTAGAAGGCGCCCTCGCCCGGGTTGATCGCGGTGCGGATGCGCCCGCCCGACTGCTCCTCGATCTGGGCGAGCACCCGGGTCATCACCTCCTCGGCGTGGTCCCAGAGCGCGTCGGAGCCGACCCGCTTCTCGGGCCGGGTGGAGAGCTTCACGACGATCTCGTCGAAGCCGAAATCCCCGTAGGTGGAGAGGATCAGGTCGTTGATCTTCAGGCACTCGGCGGCGAGCTGGCTCTCCGTGCAGAAGACGTGGGCGTCGTCCTGCGTGAAGGCGCGCACCCGCATCAGCCCGTGCAGGGCGCCGGACGGCTCGTAGCGCGACACGGAGCCGAACTCGGCCAGCCGCAGGGGCAGGTCGCGGTAGGATTTCAGCCCGTGCTTGAAGATCTGCACGTGGCCGGGGCAGTTCATCGGCTTGATCGCGAAGACGCGCTCGTCCTCGGTCTTGGTGACGAACATGTTCTCCCGGTACCACTCCCAGTGGCCCGACGTCTCCCACAGCGCCTTGTCGAGGATCTGCGGCGCGTTCACCTCGCGGTAGTCGCCCTTCAGGCGGCGGCGCATGTAGGCGATCAGCTCCTGGAAGAGCGTCCAGCCCTTCGGGTGCCAGAAGACGACGCCCGGCCCCTCCTCCTGGAAGTGGAACAGGTCCATCTCGCGGCCCAGCCGACGATGGTCGCGCCGCTCGGCCTCCTCCAGCCGGTGCAGGTAGGCGTCGAGATCGGCTTGCGAGGCCCAGGCGGTGCCGTAGATCCGGCTCAGCATCGGCTTCGTCGAATCGCCGCGCCAATAGGCCCCCGCCACCTTCATCAGCTTGAAGGCGGTGCCGACCTTGCCCGTCGAGGTCATGTGCGGGCCGCGGCAGAGGTCGAACCACTCGCCCTGCCGGTAGATCTTCAGGTCCTCGCCCGGGGGGATCGCGTCGACGAGTTCGACCTTGAAGGCCTCGCCCTTCTCCTGGAACAGCGCGCGCACGGCGTCGCGCGCCCAGACCTCCTTGGTGAAGGGGGCGTCGCGGGCGATGATCTCGCGCATCCGCGCCTCGATCGCGGCGAAATCGTCCGGCGAGAACGGGGTCTCGCGGTAGAAGTCGTAGTAGAAGCCGTTCTCGATCACCGGGCCGATCGTGACCTGGGTCTCCGGCCAGAGCGACTGCACCGCCTCGGCGAGGACGTGCGCGCAATCGTGGCGGATCAGTTCCAGGGCGCGCGGGTCGCCGCGGTCGAGGAACTCGATGCGGGCATCGGCCTCGATGACGTCGTCGAGGTCGCGGACGGTCCCGTCGAGGGCCATGGCCACCGTGCGCTTGGCAAGCGACTTGGCGATGCTCTCGACGACCGCGCGCCCGGTGACGGCGCCGTCGTAGGCGCGGGAGGCGCCGTCGGGGAATGTCAGGATCGGCATGGCTGGGAAGAACTCCTTCGGCTCACTCCTGCGCACCGTGCAGGTAAGCGGATCGGACTAAGGAAGGGCGCCTGCATAGCAGCGCGGCGCGAAAAGGCCAGCGGGGTCCGCGGGCGTGATCGCGCCGCGGTGCCGCAAAGTCCGTGCTGACGCTGAGGTGCGCAGGTGGAGGCCGCAACATCCCTCATGCTGAGGTGCCGCCGCAGGCGGCCTCGAAGCACCCCTGAAGGGTTATCCGAGACGACGCCGTCTTGGACACACTGTTCTGGCGTGCTTCGAGGCCGCCTGCGGCGGCACCTCAGCATGAGGGCGTGGGTTTATTGCCATCAACGGGGCTTGTTGCGGAGATTGAGCCATGGCAGCGGCTGTCGAGCCACCCTCCCCGCTCCGCTCACTCCTCCAGGGGCGCCGGCGCGTTCACCCCCCGCCAGCGGCCGTAGGCCCAGGGCCGGTGCCAGGCGGCGCCGAGCGGCGGGACCTCGGGCACGAGGTCGATGCCGTGGGTGCCGAAGGGCCCGCAGCGGCAGATCCGGGCGAAACCCATCCAGCCCCCGGCCCAGACCCCGTGGCGGCGGATCGCCTCGTCCGTGTAGGCCGAGCAGGAGGGCCAGTGCCGGCACTGGCGCCCGACCAGCCCCGACAGGGTGAGCTGGTAGCCCCGGATCGCGGCGTGCGCGGCCCGGCGGGGCAGGCTCACGCGCCCGCCTCGGCGAGGCTGCGCCGCGCGGCGATCTGGTCGAGGGCGTCCACCACCGCGTCGAAGGTCAGCAGCGTCGAGGCGTGCCGCGCCTTGAAGTCCCGCACCGGCTCCAGCACGGCGAAATCCGCCCACTTCCCCTCCGGGGCCGGCCCGCCCTCCTTGAGCATCCGTCGCATCTGGTCGCGCAGGTCGCGCAGTTCCTCCGCCGTGGCGCCGACCGCGTGCCGGGCCATCAGCGAGGAGGAGGCTTGGCCCAGCGCGCAGGCCTTCACGTCATGGGCGAAGTCGGTGACGGTGCCGTCCCGCGTGACGAGGTCCACGGTCACGGTCGAGCCGCAGAGCTTGGAGTGCTTGCTCGCGCTCGCCTCCGCGGCCGGAAGACGGCCGAGCCGCGGGATCTCGGCGGCGAGTTCGAGGATGCGCCGGTTGTAGATGTCGCTCAGCATGGCCGGTTGGACTTTGGACGGAGGAGCCTCGGGGTCCTGTAGATAGTCTTCGCCGTGGACGTCGCGCAGGGGCCAGTCCATGGTGACCTGATGCGCGGCGGGTGCATTGCGCCCGCGCCGCGCAGGACCGATATAGGCCGCCCGGCGGCGGATCGCGAGGCCGGCGCCCGGATGGTCCGGGGCGATGACCCAACGGTGAGGCCCGCGTCGCGCGGGCGGGAGGCTGCATGGATGCGGTGCTGAAGTCCTTGTCGGTCCGGTTGCCGGACGCCGCCGACAAGCGCAGCGACGCGGCCCGTCCCGAGCGCGTCACCGACCGCCCGACCCGCCAGGAGGCCGAGGCCGCCGTGCGCACCCTGATCCGCTGGGCCGGGGACGACCCCGACCGCGAGGGCCTGCGCGAGACGCCCCAGCGCGTGGCGCGCGCCTACGAGCAGATCTTCGGCGGCTACCGCCAGGAGCCGACCCACATCCTCGACCGCGTCTTCGAGGAGGTCGAGGGCTACGGCGACATCGTGCTGGTGCGCGACATCCCGTTCCACTCCCATTGCGAGCACCACATGGTGCCGTTCATCGGCCGGGCGCACATCGCCTACTACCCGCGCCGGGGCGTGGTCGGGCTCTCGAAGCTCGCCCGGGTGGTGGACGCCTTCGCGCGCCGCCTGCAGACGCAGGAGACCATGACGGCGCAGATCGCCGAGACGATCGACGCGGTGCTGAACCCCCGCGGCGTCGCCGTGATGGTGGAGGCCGAGCACCTCTGCATGGCGATGCGCGGGGTGCAGAAGGCGGGCGTCTCGACGCTGACCACGCAGTTCACCGGCGTGTTCAAGCAGGACCCGCACGAGCAGGTCCGCTTCCTCTCCCTGGTGCGCGACCAGCGCCGATGAGCATCGCCTTCGCGCAGCCCGGCGCCAAACGCGACCTGGAGGAGGGCACGGCCTTCACGCCGCGCTTCGGCGCCGACGGCCTGATCACCGCCGTCGCGGTCGACGCCGACACGGGCGAGATCCTGATGCTCGCCCACATGAACCGCGACTCCCTCGCCCGCACGCTCGAGACCGGCGAGGCGTGGTACTGGTCGCGCTCCCGGGGCGAGCTCTGGCACAAGGGCGCGACCAGCGGCCAGATCCAGACCCTGGTCGAGATGCGCGTCGATTGCGACCAGGACGCCCTGCTGCTGCGGGTGCGGGTCGGGGGCGACGGCGGCTGCTGCCACACCGGCCGCCGCGCCTGCTTCTACCGCGCCGTCGCGGCCGACCCGGCGACCGGCGCGGTGCGGCTCGTCCCGGCCGGCTGAGGCTCAGCGCGCGGCGTCGGCCCGCCGCTCCCCGCCGGACCCGCCGGCCTCCCGCCGCAGGGTGCTCGTCGTCACGGAATCGGGCGTCCAGTCGAAGGCGGTGCCCTGCTGGCCGAGCCGCTCGCCGTGGGCGAAGAGCGCCCGCATGTAGCCCTGGTCGAAGGGCGCCGGGGAGCGGCGGGTGAAGCGCGCGTCGATCACCGCCACGTGGAGCGGCAGGCCGGTGCGCGCCGCGAAGCCCCGCGACAGGGCGATCGCCCCGGCGGTCTGGGCCTTGATGGCCGCCGAGAGCGAGCGGCCGAGCACGCTCAGCGTCGTGCGCGAGGTGACCTGGAAATCCGGGGCGAGGCTGTTGTTGACCACGACGTAGACCGCGGGCGCGGGAAGCCCGCCCGCCTCCCCGTCCTCGCCGAGGATCTGGCGACCGGGCGCCAGGAAGAACGGCGCGGTGGTGCCGCCATCCGCGTGCATCTCCTGGAAGCGCTTGCCCCCCGGTCCCTGCGCGTCGATCATCACGGGCGGGAAGATGCCGGGGATCGCCGCCGAGGCGAGCACGACCTCGCGGAAGAGCTTCAGGGCCGCGGGCCCGCCGCTCGCCGCGATGGCGCCCATGTCCCACAGGACCGGGCGGTCGCTGTCGAGTTCGGTCGTCACCACGAGGAGGCGGCGGCCCTTGCGGTGCTCGGCCGCGATGTCGGCGAGAAGCGCGGGCGTAACGCTCTTCTCGATCTGCTTCCTGAGCGGCCAGGTGTCGGTGAGGGCCTCGTCGCTGCCCCCGAATTCGAAGACGTCGGCCGCGGTGGTCTGCGTGTAGGCCTGTTCGAGGGCCGCGTCGTAGCGGCTGCCCGCGAAGGCGAAGGGCGCGATCAGCGCCCCCGTGGACACGCCGGTGACCACCCCGAAATCGGGCCGGCCGCCGGACGCGCTCCAGCCCTTGAGGAGGCCGGCCGCGTAGGCGCCGTTCTCGCCGCCCCCGGAGAGGGCGAGCCAGGGAGCGCGGCCGGCCTGCGGAGCGGAGGCGAGGAGGTCGCGGAAGGCGGCGGGATCGTCGGCGGGCCGGCGAAGGGCGGCCGGCAGCCCCTCGGGCCGGGCCGCGGCGAGGTCCCCGGCCGTGAACTCCAGCCGCGTCTTGGCGCGCGGCCCCTCGGGCGCCGCCGGGTTGCCGGCCCAGGCCGGGGCCTGGACGCCCGCAGCGATCAGCCAGGTTGCGGCGAGCAGCATGTCCCGCCGCCGGGTCGTTCCCGACATCGTTCCGGTCCTCCGCCACCCGCCTCGGCACGAAAACGCCCCTTGCGCGGCCCCGTTCCGGCACCGCTTCGCCGCATGTGCGAAATAGCACAAATTAATTCAATGTTGCCCGATCAGATCAAGTCCTTCTCAGTCTATCCGAGACGCGCCCGCCCTCGATAGCTTCCGCCCCGAGTCGACCGGAAGGCCCGGCGCCCCACGCGCGGCGGCCGATCTCGCCCTGGACTGTGAGCCGGCTGACGGACGGCAGGATCACGGGATCCAGCCGAGGAGGCGGAACCAGGCGTAGTCGAGGGGCGCCAGCAGCCCGTAGGTGACGAGCGCGACGGCGAGGCAGGGGCGCACAGCCTCGCGGGGCGGCACGCCGGCCATGCCCATCGCGACCACGACCGGCGCCGCCTGGTAGGGCAGGAGCGGCGTGGAATAGCCGATCACCTGGGCCATCACGACGGCGTCGAGGGGCAGGCCGGTGCCGTCCGCCAGCGCCCGGGCGAGCGGCGTGAACAGCGCCGGGGCGGCGCTGCCCGTGACCGCGAAGTTGAGCGCCGCGACAATCCCGAGCACCGAGGCGAAGCCGAGGGCCGGCCGGGCCGGGTCCTGCGGCAGCAGCGCGAGGAACTGGCGGCCGAGGGCGTCGCCGAGGCCGGTGCGCGCCACCATCGCGGCGAGGCCGAGCACGCCCGCGATGTAGAGGCAGGTGCGCAGGTCGACGCGGCTCGCGAAATCCTCCCCGGCGAGGAAGCCGATCCGCGGCAGCAGGCAGAGGCAGGCGGAGGCGAGCCCGATCCAGGCCGGCGGCACCCCGTGCAGCGCGTCCGAGGCCCAGAGCGCCAGGGTGACGATGAGGAGCGCCGCGAGCCGCCGCTCGGGCCCGCTGAGCGGCGACGCGGGCTCGGCCGCGACCGCCCGCGGCCGGTCAGGGAGCAGCACGCAGAGGCAGGCGGCGAGCGCCGCACCCTTGAGGAGGCCGAGCAGCGGGGCGTGCAGCGCGAGGTAAGGGAGATAGGAGACGTGCAGCCCGTAGGCGCTCTCCGCCGCCCCCGCCATGACGAGGTTCGGGACGTTGGCCGGCAGGATGCTCGCCGAGAGTTCGTAGGTGCCGAAGCCGACCGCGAGGGCGAGCGCGGTCCGCCCCCGCCCGGACAGCCCGCAGCTTTCGGCGAGGGCCATGACGATCGGCATCAGCAGGGCGATGCGGCCCATGTTCGAGGGCATCACGAAGGCGAGCGCGTAGGAGAGCGCCACCGTGCCGCCGACGAGGCGGGGCCAGGATCCCGACAGGCGCGGCCCGAGCGCCCGGGCGACCCGGTCGGCCAGGCCGACCTTGCGGATCGCCGCCCCGATCACGAAGCCGGACAGGACCAGCCAGAAGGCCGCCGACTGGAACCCGGCGAAGACCGCCTCGGCGGGGGCGGCCCGCAGCCCCATCGCGGCGGCGAAGAACAGGAGCGCGGTCAGGTATTCGGGCAGCCGCGCCGTCGCCCAGAGCAGGATCGTCCCGAGGGCGATCAGCCCGGGGAGCAGCGCCCCGGGAGCGAGCGCGAATGCCATGGCGTGTCCTCCGTTTCGGGGAGGCTCGCACGGCGTCGCGGCCTGCAACATGCGTGATTACGCAAGGTGCGTTTCGCGACGGGCGAAGGGAGCCGAACCGCCAAGCGGGTCTCGTCGCGCCCGACCGGCCGCGAGTGACCCCGCGCCGGCAACGATCCGCGGGCCGTCCCTCACCCCTCGTCGGATTGCGGCGCCGCGAGGATCTCGATGTCGGGGGCGCCGCGCGGGATGCGCTTCGGCGGCATCGCGCAGGCGCGGACGCCGAGCACCACCATCCTGTCCACGACCTCCTGCCCGCGCGCGGCCCGGCTGGTGATCCGAACCGTGCCGCCCTGCTTGGCGGCGTTCAGCACGCCGTGCGCTTCCGCCAAGGTGAGGCCGAGATCCTTGAGAACGTGAAGGAGTGCGATGGGCTTCGCGAACCCGTCCGGCGTCCGAAGCTCAATCGCCACGGGGATACCGGAAGGGGCGCGCCGCGCGACCGGCGTTGCGGCCGGTCGTCCGAGCCGCTCCCTCAACCCTGAGACGTCCGACATGGAAGACCTCCAACGCCTTGCGTCCGATCGCATTCAAACCCGCGCGGCCGAGATCGCCCGGAGACAGCCCTTCGATGTGGGTGGATGAGAGGTGACCTCGTCGGCCACGAAATCAACCGTCGCGATGAACCCTGATCACGCCGATCGGGATCGCAACGGTGATGAGGACGGTGTCGCCATCCACCGCCTCGACCGCGATCGCGACGTCATCCGGTGACCAGATCAAAGGCCGATCATGCCCGCCGTTCGGAGGGGCGCCGACCGTTCTCGATGACCTTGCGTCATGGCGCGTGATCGTCGGAGCAAGAACCGCCGATCGTCGAGCACCATCCTCCTCGGCGAGGCGCAACCCTCGATCGCGCGGACAAGAGCGCCGACGTTTGTGGACCGGTGATGCGCGCAACCGCCGCTGCCCACCCCCGACCATCGGCCGAAAGCCGCGCGTCTTTACGCTGGCGCGGCCCATGCACTACCCCTGGCCGTCGAGCCGGGGGAGCGGCGGGGCCTTCCCGCGCGCGAGGCCGGATCCGCCGGGCCGCGCCACCCCGCAGGGAGACCGCCATGAAACTGCCGCGCCGCTTCTTCCAGCCCCTGGCCACCGGGGCGCCCGCGCCGTTCCGCGACCTGCCGGTGCGGCTGGAGCGGATGATCCACTTCGTGCCGCCCCACAACGACAAGGTCCGCGCCCGGGTGCCGGATCTCGTCCACCAGGTCGACGTGGTGCTGGGCAACCTTGAGGACGCGGTCCCGGCCGACCAGAAGCTCAACGCCCGCAAGGGCTTCATCGCCATGGCGCGGGACGTGGATTTCGCCGCCGCCGGCACCGGCCTGTGGACGCGCATCAACGCCCTCAACAGCCCCTGGATGCTCGACGACCTGATCGAGATCGTCGGCGCGGTCGGCGCGAAGCTCGACGTCGTGATGGTGCCCAAGGTCGAGGGGCCGTGGGACATCCACTATGTCGACCAGCTCCTCGCCCAGCTCGAAGCCCGCGCGGGGGTCGGCAAGCCGATCCTGATCCACGCGATCCTGGAGACCGCCGAGGGCGTCGCCAACGTGGACGCCATCGCCTGCGCCTCGCCGCGCATGCACGGGATGAGCCTCGGCCCGGCCGACCTCGCGGCCTCCCGCGGCATGAAGACGACCCGGGTCGGCGGCGGCCACCCGGACTACAAGGTGCTGGCCGACCCGGCCGAGAGCGGGGCCGCCCGCGCGAGCGCCCAGCAGGACCTCTGGCACTACACCATCGCGCGCATGGTCGATGCCTGCCAGGCGAACGGGATCAAGGCCTTCTACGGCCCCTTCGGTGATTTCTCCGATGCGGCGGCCTGCGAAGCGCAGTTCCGCAACGCCTTCCTGATGGGCTGCGCGGGCGCCTGGACGCTGCATCCGAGCCAAGTCGCCATCGCCAAGACGGTGTTCGCGCCGGACCCGGCCGAGGTCGCCTTCGCCCAACGCATCTTGGAGGCGATGCCGGACGGCACCGGCGCCGTGATGATCGACGGCAAGATGCAGGACGACGCCACCTGGAAGCAGGCGAGCGTGATCGTGAACCTCGCCAAGCTCGTGGCCGCCAAGGATCCCGACCTCGCGCGGAGCTACGGGCTCTGACCCTCCCGCAGGCGCGGCGCCTGTGGCATGATGCGGCGCGGCGGCCCGGTGCAAACCGGTGCCGCCGCACCTACCTCTGCCCGATGACCCGCCGTCCCGCCGAAGCCGCCCCGTCCATCGCCATGTCCACCGCCTTCGCCCCCGTCGCGATCCGCCGCGCCAAGTTCAACATCGGGGCCGTGGTGCGCCACCGCGTCTACCCGTTCCGCGGGATCATCTTCGACGTGGATCCGGTGTTCAACAACACCGAGGAATGGTGGCAGGCGATCCCCGAGGAGGTCCGGCCCTCCAAGGACCAGCCCTTCTACCACCTGCTCGCCGAGAACCAGGACACCGAGTACGTGGCCTACGTCTCGGAGCAGAACCTGGTGCCCGACACCTCGGGCGAGGCCCTGCGCCACGCGCGCATCGCGGAACTGTTCGTGCGCGACGCCAGCGGTGCCTACCGGATGCGGGGCGAGGCCGCGAACTGACCCGGGATCCGCTCGATCGAAGCGGATGGCGTCAGTCCGTCACCGTCTTCACCGTTCCTTGCGGACGGCGAGCGTTCTGATTTGCGGCGACGACCTGCGAGTCTCGGTGCTGGCACTTCCAGACCGGCGCGGGATCCCCTCTCCCGAGTGGGGTACCGTGTGCACACAGCGGAAACACCGCGCCCTATCGAGAAGATGGTCAATTCCGCCGGTGGACCTGCGGACGGCACCATGACCGCTCGGCCGCGTCAGCTGGGCAGTGGCTGGCATGACATCGCGAGACTTGCTCACCGTCGATGAGGCTGGTGATCAGCACCTCTCCTCAACTGGGGCGTTGGCAAACGACAGCATCAGCTCCGAACAATGGCCGCAAACCAATCTCCTCATGCTGAGGTGCGACCGAAGGGAGCCTCGAAGCACCCCAGAACAGCGTATCCAACACATTCTTGTCTTGGATTGACGGCTGCGGGGTGCTTCGAGGCTGCTGCGCAGCACCTCAGCATGAGGAGTGTTGTGCTTTCCAGAAGCGTTCAGCTGATCAACCGGCTACTGAGATGTGTGCACACGGTCGCCCGCACGGCAGAGGGGTTCCCCCGCGCCATGATCTCCAAAACCGGGTGCTTCAGATCTCGCAGCAACGACACCGCTTTGCGAGACCGTTTCAGGGAGGCGCCCCCTGAATGGAAAAAGGCCGGGCGTCGCCGCCCGGCCCCGATCCCGGAAATCCGTCCGCCTTACTTCGGCTGGGCGTTGGCGGAGGGGGCCGCCGGCGCCGCGCCCTTCTGCGCCTCGAGCTGCTTGCGCATCTCCTCGCTGCGGCGCTCCAGCTCCGCCTGCAGCTTCTTCTGCTGCTCCTCCAGCACCTTCGGGTCGATCGGGGCGCCGTCGAAGGCCTTGCCGAACCCGGCCAGCGGCACCGCGAAGGTGACCTCGCGCTGCGCCTGGTTCTGGACGCTGAGGTTCAGGGTGGTGCCCTTCTTGAAGGAGGCGATCACGTCGTCCTTCAGGCCGGGGACCTCGGCGAAGCAGCCGTTCGGGAAGCAGACCGCGAACTTGCCCGGGAGAGCCTGGCCGGTATCGACCGCCACGCGGATGCCCGGCTGCAGGAGCAGGCCGAGCGGCAGCAGGAAGCGGGCGACGCGCACGTTCCCCTGGGCGCCCTTGAGGTCGTAGATCGCCGCGGCGAGGACCGGCTGGCCCTGCTCGGAGACGAAGTCGCGAGTGGTGTAGCAGACCTCGGCGCCGCTGCCCTGGTCCTTGCCGCAGACCTTGGTCCAGTCCGCCTGCGACGGCTCGGACTTCACGGCCACGACCTGCGGGCCGCTGGCCTGCTGCTGCGCCGCGTTCGGCTGGGCGGGCGCGGGCGCGGCCGGAGCCGGGGCCGGGGCCGGGGCCGCGGGCTTCTTCGGCTGGGCCAGGGCGGGACCGGCCGCGAGGCCGAGGGCGAGGCCGGCCAGGGCCAGACGGGCGGCGGCCGGTGCCGGTCGCGCGGAACGAGTCGCGAAGAACATCAGGTGGGAACCCCTCGGTTCGGCTTGATTTGCAGAGCCTTGAGCCGCGCGGGGCGGCAGCGGGCCTGTGGCGTGGGCGTAAGCGGGAGCGCGGCCGGGGACCCCGCTCGACCTCCGGGCGCCTGCTTCCCCGTCGATTGAGGCGAAGACATGACCTCCCGGCCGCGCGCGCCGTCTAGCGCATGCCCGCGAGCC
This sequence comes from Methylobacterium sp. JK268, assembly GCF_054052225.1. NCBI lineage: Bacteria > Pseudomonadati > Pseudomonadota > Alphaproteobacteria > Hyphomicrobiales > Methylobacteriaceae > Methylobacterium > Methylobacterium sp. JK268. The sequence continues at coordinate 55,376 of NZ_JBSVZN010000022.1, forward strand.
TGGCGAGGACGATTCGCCGCCCGCAGCCGCGATCTTGAGGTCTTCTTAACCATGACCCCGGAGTGTCGCGCCGTGAGGGCGAGGTGTGCGGTGGCGGCTCAGCAGGCGGCGGTGACGGCGGGGGCGGCGGAGCCTGGGGCGGACCCGGCGCGCGCGCTCGGCCTGGCGGCGCTGCTCGCGGCCACGGCCGACCGCCACCCCGACCGCATCGCCCTCGTCGACCAGCCGGACAAGGCCGCCTGGTGCGGGCGGCCGGCCATCGCCTGGACCTACGCCACGGCCCGGGAGATCGCCGCGCGGCTGACCGCCGGCCTCCAGGCCCTGCGCCTGCCGCCGCGCAGCCCGGTGGGCCTCTGCATGGCGGGGATCACCGAGAGCCACCTCGCCCTGATGGCGATCGAGCAGGCCGGCCACCTGCCCTGCCTGCTGCCGGTGACCTGGGACGAGGCGCGGCTGCTCAAGGCCGTCGAGGCGGCGCAGATGCAGGCGATCGTGACCCAGGGCCAGGTCGGCGACGACAGGCCCGCCGAGCGCCTGTGCCGGGTCGCGGCGCGCTACTTTCCCCTGCGCTTCGTCGCCGCCTTCGGCCCGCACGTCCCGGACGGGGTGATGGGCCTCGACCGGATGGTGCTGGACCACCGGGGCGACGCCACCTTCGGCAGCGCCGAGGTCGCGGGCTACGTCACCTTCACGGGCGAGGCGGCGCCGCGACCGGTCCTGCGCGACCACGACGCGCTCACCGCGGCCACGGCCCTCTACCTCGCACCGGCCCGGATCGAGCCGGGGGACCGCATCCTCAGCCTGCTGCCGCCGGCCGACCTGCGCGGCCTCGTGCCGGGCCTCGCCGCCGCGCTGCTCACGGGCGGGACCCTCGAATCCCACCCCGTCTACGACAGCGCCGGCCTCGCCGCGGCCCTGGCCCGCCCCGAGCCGACCCACCTCGTCGCGCCGGGCTGGATGGAGCCCGGCCTCGCCCGGACGAGCGTGCCGGCCCGCCTCAAGAGCCTCGTCTTCGTGCATCGCGCGCCCGTGCGGCTCAGCGCCCGCGCGCCGGGACGCCGGGACGTCACCGACGTGGTGGTGTTCGACGAGGCCGCCCTGGTGGCGGGCCGCCGCGACGGCAGCGACGTCGCGCTGCTCCTCGCCGCGCCCGAGCGGACGACGGCGGGCGGGCTCATGCGCATCCGGCGGGAGGCGGAGGGCCAGCTCGCCTTCCAGGGGCCGGCCGCCGCCATCCGCGTGTTGCAGCGCGGCACCGCCCGCAACGAAAATGTGGATGACTGGACGGTGTCGCGCTTCCGCACCACGCTGATGGCCGGCGTCGCCACGGCCGTGACGGAGGCGTGAGCGGGTCGGTGCGGATCGTGGTTTATCCATGACAAATCAGAGGGTTGCGGCCGCCGGAGGCGGACCCGGCCGCCGCGCGCCGCGCGGCCTCGCCCCGGGCCGCGTGAACCATTCGGCGGCTACGCGAGTTATTGCTGCGGTGCCTTCACGAGAGGCGCGCAACGGATTACCACTCGCTCCATGGGTGCGCTGCAGAAAGTCCTCGTCGTCGATGACGGCCACCGCGCCGTCGATCGGGCCCTCTCCGCCGAGCTCGCCGAGCTGGGCTACGCCAGCGTCACGGCCTCGCTCGAGGCGGCGGACGACGTGCTGGCGGTGATGCCCCGGCCGGCGGCCGTTCTGCTTCATGTTCCGCCCCGCGAGGCGGGCGCGTTCCGGACGATGGCGGAGCGCCTGCGGGCGCAGATGCGCGACGCCGGCATCCCGGTGATCGTCGTCGACGAGGCCGGCGGACAGGCCGGCTCCCCCATCGACCTGCAGAGCCGGATCGGCAGCCGGGCGCTGAACGAGCCGGAATTCTGACCGTGAATCAGAGCGCGTAGGCGGTGCGGCAGGCCCCCCAGTGCCGGCCGTGGATGCTGATCGGCGCGTCCACCTCCCGCACGAGGACGACCTCCCGCCCGATCTCGCGCCGATAAGCCTGCACCGTGGCCGGCCGGGTCGAACGCGCCGCCGTGATGCCGGTGCGGTCGTCGAAGATCCGCAGGTTGCGGCAATGGGCATCGTTCCAAACCGGGTCGTCCGGCCGCTGCGGCTGGGCGTAGCGACGGTTGTGGACCGGCAGGAAGCCGTTCCGGTCCGTGACGATACAGAACAGCATGCGGGAATCCTGGACGAGTTCGCCCTCCAGAATCGGCGGCAGCAGCCGCTCGAGGACGGACACCGCGCCGGTCCGGAACTGCGCCGGGTCGGTGCCGGGAATCGGTACGTAGTCGGTGTCGAACAGGTCGGCCTCAGGAAGGCGCCCCGCCTCGATCTCGGTCGCGAGCAGGGCGGCGACGCGGCCGGCGACCGCTTGGGCCCGCGCGATGAGGGGCGCGTAACCGGCGCGGGTCTCCTCGAGGAGGCGCAGGAGCCGCTCGCGGACCGGTTCGGGAAGCAGCGCGAAGGCGCAGTGCAGGCCGAGCTGGCTCTCCGCGGCAACCCGGGCCTCCACCGCTCCGAGCCCTTCGACGTCGAGCCGCAGGATCGACCCGACCGGCAGGGCGTGCCCGTCGGGCCTCGCCAGCAGAAGCCCGCCCTCGCTCAGGTCGATCGTGCGGCTTCCCCGGCCGTCGGCAAGGCGCACGGGATGCTCCACGGGGTAGCGGTCGAACCGGCGCCGGTCTCCGACCTCGCTCTGACGGATCACAGCCACGAAGCGCCGGGCGAGCCGCGCGGCCTCGCCGGCCGCCGCCGCGGCGGCCTTCTCCATGGCGGCGGCCTGGCCGTCGAGGGACCGCGTCGCGCCGCTCACCGCGACGGCCTCGGCGTGGACCGTGGCCGCCTGATCGGAGGTCCGGGCCGCCTCGCCGACGATTCCCGCGACGGTACCCGCCTGGGATTCGGCGAGGTTCCGCACCAGAGCGAAGGAGGGGCGCACCGCCTCGATCGCCGCTGCCACCGCGCCGAGGGCCTTGCCCGACGAGGCGGCGCCCTCGCGCAGGCGCGCGACGCGCAGGCGCACCTCCTCGGCGGCGCGGGCGGTCTGGACCGAGAGCGCCTTGACCTCTGCGGCGACCACCGCGAAGCCGCGGCCGGCCTCGCCGGCCCTGGCGGCCTCGATCGTCGCGTTCAGCGCCAGCAAGTTGGTCTGCTGGGCCACCTTCGCGATGGTGTCGACGATGCCGGCGATCTCGCTCCCGGCCGCGTCGAGCGACGAGACCAGGGCGGAGGCCTCCTGCCCGCAGGCCGTCGCCTGGTCGACGTGCCGCGCCGCCTCGGTCATCGCCCCGTCGATGCGGCCGGAGGTCGTCGCAAGCGCGCCGGTCCGCTCCGCGAGTTCCGCGCTCGCCGCGGAAGCGGCCCGCGCGCTCCCGGCGAGGGCCTCGGACTGCTCGCGGATCGCCTGCGAATCCCGCTGCATCGCCACGACCTCCGCACGGGCCGCCGCGATGGAACGCTCGACGCCCGCGATCGCCCCCCGCACATCCGCCTCGACGATGGCCACCACGCCCGGATCCATGCGGGCCGGCGTCGGCTCGCGTTCCGCCGCGGGATCGGGAAGCACGGCAACCGGGGGCAGGGGCGGGTGGCGGAGCCGGAAGAGGTTCGACATCATGGAACCATAACATCAATCTGTTAACAATTTATATCAACTTATCTCATTCATACGCATCATTTCCAAATTGCTTGAATCCGAGCTGTGAGCTTACGAATCGTATTTGTCATTTTAAATATTTTAGATGATGTGCGTTTACGTCGATTTTTGGGTCATCATGTAACTTCTAATTGTCTTTAATTACTATTGCATCATTTTATTTTTTTACAAAAGAAATTTGCGGGCCCGACGACGGGATTTTCGAATTGGATAGCGACCATGGGTGGATTTCACGGCCGTAGGCTGGAAGAAAGCTGTGCACCGGTCCGGCGCTGCTATCCTCCAGGCATGGTGCCCGCGGGCGGCAACGCCTCCAGCGTCAGGCGGCCGTCGCTCAGGCGTCCACGATCTCGATTCCGAGCACGCGGTCAGGCTCCGCGCTCCCGGCGATCTCCGCCCGGTGCGCGCGATCGCGCGCGCGACGCCCGCGATCGCGCCGCGCACGTCCACCGCGACGATGTCCACCGTGCCGGGATCCCCGGGGGCCGGCGCCGGCTCGGGTTCCGCAGCGGAATCCGAAAGCACGACCGGGTTGGCGAGTGGCCGGCGGCCGGGCCGAAAGAGAGTCGAGGTCGAACAGAAGGGAGCGTGGAGCCTGAAGAGCGCGATTCCTGACGTCGTCGGCGGGCGGGGTAGCCGGCGAGGAACCGGTACAGGTTCGCGGCCGATGCCGGCCCGCCTCACCGCCCTCCGGGCCCCCGGCTACCCCGCCCCGAGCAGCTTCACCGCCGCGTCCCGCTCGAACAGGTAGAGCAGCACCCGCAGCGCCTGCCCGCGCTCGCTCGCGAGCCCGGGGTCGCGCTCGACGATCAGCTTGGCGTCGTCGCGGGCGGCCAGCAGCAGGTCGCCGTCCGCCTCGGGCCGCGCCAGCCGGAAGGCCGCGAGGCCGGATTGGCGCGTGCCCAGCACCTCCCCCTCCCCGCGCAGGCGCAGATCCTCCTCGGCGATGCGGAAACCGTCCTCGGTCTCGCGCATCATCTCCAGCCGCGCCCGCGCCACCTGGCCCAACGGGCCGCGGTAGAGGAGCAGGCAGGTCGAGGCCGCCGCCCCGCGCCCAACCCGGCCGCGGAGCTGGTGGAGCTGCGCGAGGCCGAACCGCTCCGCGTGCTCGATCACCATGATGGTCGCTTCCGGCACGTCGACGCCGACCTCCACCACCGTGGTCGAGACCAGGATGCGGGTCTCGCCGGCGGCGAAGCGGGCCATCGCCTCGTCCTTGTCGCGGCCCGGCATCTTGCCGTGCACGAGCCCGACCGCCTCGCCGAAATGCTGGCGCAGATCGGCGAAGCGCTCCTCGGCCGCCGCCAGGTCGATCACCTCGGATTCCGCCACGAGCGGGCAGATCCAGTAGACCCGCTCGCCCCGGGCGAGCGCCCGCTCCAGCCCGGCCACAACCTCGTCGAGGCGCTCCGTCGAGACGAGGCGGGTGGCGATGGGCTGGCGGCCGGCGGGCTTCTCGTCGAGGACCGAGACCTCCATGTCGCCGAAATAGGTCAGCGCCAGCGTGCGCGGGATCGGGGTCGCAGTCATCACCAGGATGTCGACGCCCGCGCCCTTGGCGCCGAGCGCGAGGCGCTGGTGCACGCCGAAGCGGTGCTGCTCGTCCACCACCGCCAGCCCGAGGTCGCGGAAGGCCACCCCCTCCTGGAACAACGCGTGGGTGCCGACCGCGATGGCGACCGTGCCCTCCTCCAGACCTTTCAGGGTGGCGCGCCGCTCGGCGCCGCGGTCGCGGCCGGTGAGCAGCGCCAGCGAGAGCCCGGCCGCCTCCGCGAGCGGGCGCAGGCGCTCGGCGTGCTGGCGGGCCAGGATCTCGGTCGGGGCCATCAGGGCCGCCTGCCGCCCGGCCTCGATCGCCGAGGCCATGGCGAGCAACGCCACCGCGGTCTTGCCCGAGCCGACATCGCCCTGGAGCAGGCGCAGCATGCGCCGGTCCGAGCGCAGGTCGCCGCGAATCTCGGCGAGCGCCCGGATCTGCGCGCCGGTGAGCCGGAACGGCAGGGCCGCCTCGATCCGCCGTGAGAGGGCGCCGTCGCCCGCGTTGATCCGGCCGGGCGCCCGGCGCATCCGGCTGCGCACCAGGGCCAAAGCCAGCTGCGAGGCCAGGAGCTCGTCGTAGGCGAGGCGCCGCCGGCCCGGCGCGGGCGGCTCGCCCTCGGCGGGCGGCGGCTGGTCCGGCCGGTGGGCGGCGCGCAGGGACTCGACGAAGGAGGGCCAGCGCTGGCGGGCGAGCCAGGCCGGGTCCTGCCACTCGGGCAGGTCCGGTAGGCGCTCGACCGCGCCCTGCGCCAGCTTGCCGATCGCCCGGGAGGTCAGCCCCTCGGTCGCCCCGTAGAGGGGTTCGACGGCGGGCAACTCCGAAAAACCCTTGTCGTCGAGGATGCGGGCCGGGTGGACCATCTGACGGAAGCCGTCCCAGAGCTCGATCCGGCCCGAGACGTAGCGGCGGGCGCCCACCGGCAGCATCTTCTCGATGCGGGCACGGGGCATGTTGAAGAACACGAGCGTGATGTCGCCGGTCGCGTCCTCGACCAGCACCCGATAGGGCTTGCGGGCGCCGACGGTCTGGGGTGGGCGGTGGGCCGCCACGGTCACGCAGAGCGTCACCGGCTCGCCGGTCGGCGCCTCGGCGATCGATCCCTTGAGGCTGCGCGCCACGCCCCCGTGCGGCAGGTGGAAGAGCAGGTCCACCACCCGGGCCGGGTGCTCGGGCGTGCCGAGCAGCCGGTCGAGATAGGCCGCCATCTTGGGGCCCGCCCCGGGCAGGACGGTCGCGGGCGCGAACAGGGGGTCGAGCAGCGAGGGACGGAGCGACATGCGGCGGCGGAACGAGGATCGGATCGCGGTGCTATACACGAGCGCGGCCGCGCGGCACGGCCCTGCGACGATGCGGGATGACGCGGGCGCCGCCGTCGCCCATATACAGGCCGCCCGCGCAGTCCCCCGGGGAACCGACCCATGACCGGCACGACCCGCAGCAGCGCCGACCTCGATCCGCGCCGCCGCCGCACCCTCTACCGCTCCTGGCACCGGGGCACCCGCGAGATGGACCTGATCATGGGCCGCTTCGCGGACGCCGAGATCGGGACCCTCACGGACGCGGAGCTCGACGATTTCGAACTCCTGATCGAGGTGCCCGACCGCGACCTCTTCCGCTGGATCAGCGGCGAGGAGGAGGTGCCCACCAACTACGACACCCCCGTCTATCGCCGCCTGAAGGGCTTCCATCAGCACGGCGCCCCCATCCACACCTGAGATTGCCCGCAGGGCCCTCCGCCGCGGGCGCGGGGTCGCGCATCTCCCGGCCCTCGCCCCGGATCTCCGAACGCCCTCGATGACAACCGCTCCCAAGCCGCCGGCCGCCCGGTTCGCGCTCCCCAAATCCGCCGCCCTCACCCGGGCCGTCGAGGCGCTCAAGCGCGGCGACAGCCCGACCCTCGCGCGGGTGCCCGACGGGTTCGACGCCCTGGTGGTGGCCGACCTCGCGCGCGTGCTCGGCCGGGACGCGCAGGGGCCGGCCGCCCTCGTCCACGTGGCCCGCGACGGCACCCGCTCGGCGGCTTTCGCGGCGGCCCTCGCCTTCGTGGCGCCCGAGATCGAGGTGCTGAGCATCCCGGCCTGGGACTGCCAGCCCTACGACCGCGTCTCGCCGAACGGCGCCATCGCGGCCGAGCGGATGACCGCCCTGTCGCGGCTCGCCCGCTCGCGCTCCTCCGAGGAGCGGCCGCGGGTCGTGCTCACCACCGTGAACGCCCTGGTGCAGAGGGTGCCGGCGCGCGACCGCATCGCGGTCGAGACCTTCTCGGCGGCGGTCGGCAACGCACTCGACACCGACAAGATCGTCGCCTGGCTCGAAGCGAACGGCTTCCTGCGCACCGGCACGGTGCGCGACACCGGCGAGTACGCGGTGCGCGGCGGCATCATCGACCTGTCGCCGCCGGGCCTGCCCAACCCCGTGCGCCTCGACTTCTTCGGCGACACGCTCGAATCGATCCGCAGCTTCGATCCCGAGACCCAGCGCACGATCGGGCAGCTGCGCTCCCTCGACCTCGTGCCGATGAGCGAGGTCCAGCTCACCACCGAGACCATCCGGCGCTTCCGCCAGGGCTACATCGCCACCTTCGGGGCGGCGACCCGCGACGACCGGCTCTACGAGGCGGTGAGCGAGGGCCGGCGCGCGGCCGGGATCGAGCACTGGATGCCGCTCTTCTACGACCGGCTCGACACCCTGTTCGACTACCTCGCGGGGGTGCCGCTGGTCTTCGACAAGGACGTGGACGACGCGGCCGGCGAGCGGCTGGGCCAGGTCCAGGAGTATTACGACGCCCGCCGCGAGGCGATGGCGGCGCCCCAGCCCGGGGTCGCGCCCTACAAGCCGCTTCGGCCCGACGCGCTCTACCTCTCGCCCACCGAGTGGGCGAAGCGGGTCGAGGGCGGCATCGTGGCGCGCCTCACCCCCTTCGCGGTGCCCGAGAGCCCCGGGCGCGCCACCATCGACTGCGCGGCCGAGCCCGCCCGCAGCTTCGCGCCCGAGCGGGCGCAGGAGGGCGTCAACGTCTTCGACGCGGCGGTCCAGCATGTCCGCGACCTGCAGGCGTCCGGCCACCACGTCATCCTGGCGGCGTGGTCGGAGGGCTCGCGCGACCGGCTCTGCGGCGTGCTCACCGATCACGGCCTGCCGAAGCCGAAGACCATCACCCGGCTCTCCGACACGCTGGCGCTCAAGCGCGGCCAGGACGTCGCCGTGGCGGTCTGGGGCCTGGAGGCGGGCTTCACCATCGAGCGCATGGCGGTCGTCGCCGAGGGCGACATCCTGGGCGACCGGCTGGTGCGGCCCAAGCGCAAGGCCAAGCGCCCGCAGGACGTGATCCTGGAGGTCCAGGCGCTCAGCCCCGGCGACCTCGTGGTCCATGCCGATCACGGCATCGGCCGCTTCGTCGGGCTCAAGACCGTGACGGCGGCGGGCGCCCCGCACGATTGCCTGGAGATCCAGTACAGCGGCGGGCTGCTGCTGCTGCCGGTCGAGAACATCGAGCTCCTGACCCGCTACGGCTCGGAAGAGGCGGACATCCCCCTCGACAAGCTCGGCGGCGGGGCCTGGCAGGCCCGCAAGGCGAAGCTGAAGCGGCGCATCCTGGAGATGGCCGGCGCCCTCATCAAGGTCGCGGCCGAGCGCTTCCTGCGCCCCGCCCCGAAGCTGGTGCCGCCGGACGGCACCTACGGCGAGTTCGCGGCGCGCTTCCCCTACGAGGAGACCGAGGACCAGGACGCCGCCATCGCGGCGACGCTCGGCGACCTCACGGCCGGGCGGCCGATGGACCGGCTGATCTGCGGCGATGTCGGCTTCGGCAAGACCGAGGTGGCGCTGCGCGCCGCCTTCGTGGCGGCGATCTCGGGCAAGCAGGTGGCGGTGGTGGTGCCCACCACGCTCCTCGCCCGCCAGCACTACCGCACCTTCGCGGAGCGCTTCAAAGGGCTGCCCGTCAACGTCGCGCAGGCCTCGCGCTTCGTGCCGAGTGCCGAGCTGAAGAAGGTCCGCGAGGGGCTCGCCGACGGCACGATCGACATCGTGGTCGGCACCCACGCGCTGCTGGCCAAGGCCATCACCTTCCGGGACCTCGGCCTCATCATCATCGACGAGGAGCAGCATTTCGGCGTCGCCCACAAGGAGCGGCTGAAGGCCCTGCGCGCCGAGGTGCACGTGCTGACCCTGTCGGCGACGCCGATCCCGCGCACGCTGCAGCTCGCCATGACGGGCGTGCGCGAACTCTCGATCATCGCCACGCCCCCGGTGGACCGGCTGGCCGTGCGCACCTTCGTGACGCCCTTCGACCCGCTGCTGATCCGCGAGGCGCTGCTGCGCGAGCGCTATCGGGGCGGACAGGCCTTCTACGTGGTGCCGCGGATCGAGCATCTTGACGAGGTCAAGCGCTTCCTCGACCGGGAGATGCCGGAGGCCAAGGTCGGCATCGCCCACGGGCAGATGGCGGCGGGCCAGCTCGAAGACGTGATGACGGCCTTCTACGAGGGCAAGTTCGACATCCTGCTCTCGACCACGATCGTCGAATCGGGCCTCGACATCCCGACCGCCAACACCCTGATCGTGCACCGGGCCGACATGTTCGGCCTCGCCCAGCTCTACCAGCTGCGCGGGCGGGTCGGCCGCTCGAAGGCGCGCGCCTACGCGCTGTTCACGACGCCGGAGGACAAGGCGCTCACGGTGCAGGCCGAGCGGCGGCTCAAGGTGCTGCAATCCCTCGACACGCTCGGCGCCGGCTTCCAGCTCGCGAGCCACGACCTCGACATCCGCGGCGCCGGCAACCTGCTCGGCGACGAGCAGTCCGGCCACATCAAGGAGGTCGGCTACGAACTCTACCAGCAGATGCTGGAGGACGCGGTCGCGGCCCTCAAGGAGGGCAAGGCGGTGCCGACCGACGAGCAATGGTCGCCGACCATCGCGCTCGGCGCCCCCGTGACCATGCCGGAGGACTACGTCTCCGACCTGACGGTGCGGCTCGGCCTCTACCGGCGCCTCGCGACGCTGGAGAACGATGCGGAGCTGGAGAGCTTCGGGGCGGAACTCATCGACCGCTTCGGCCCGCTGCCGCCGGAAGTGGAGCAGCTCCTCAAGATCGTGACGATCAAGATCCTGTGCCGGGAAACCAACGTCGAGAAGGTGGAGGCGGGCCCGAAGGGCATCGTGCTGCATTTCCGCGACCGGTCCTTCGCCAACCCGGCCCGGCTCGCCGCCTACATCGCCGAGCAGCGCAGCTTCGCGAAGGTGCGGCCGGACATGAGCGTGGTGTTCATCCGCAACCTCGACACGGTCGCCGAGCGCCTGAAGGAGACGACCGCCATCCTTCGCGACCTCGTCAAGCTCACCCAGCGCAAGAAGGCCGCCTGAACCGGCTTGCCGGCCGGCGTCCGGCGACCAGATCTTGGGTGAGACCTCCGCGACAGGAGACGCCCGTGCGATCCGCGACGAGCCTGATGCTTCTCCTCCTGCCCACCGGCGCGCTCGCGCAGGCAGAGGCAGACCAGACCGGGACCGGGCGCGGGCCGCGCTCGACGATCACGGCGCCCTACACGACCTCCACCGGCGCGACCGTGCCACGGGGCGGCGACCGCGCCCTGGAGCGCCGCGTCGACGAGCGCAGCCGCGACGAGCGGCGCGACGACGCGATCGACAAGAGCATCTGCTCGGGCTGCTGAGGGGCCGCCGCGACGCGGGTCGGCGCCGAACCCGTTTGCAATCGCCCGGTTTCGCGGGCAGATACGCGTGGCCGTCGGGCTCCCGGAATCGGGGGGCACCGCGGCGAAGGGCTCCCCGCATGCTGCCGTCCTCCCGCCTGCTCCCGCGCGCCGCCCTCGCGGCCCTGGTCCTGCTGCCCCTCGGCCAGACGGCCGCCCAGGCCGGCTGCACGCGGCGCATCACCAACCGCTCGGTGCTGACGCTGGTGGGGAGCCAGGATGGGGGGCCGAGCTTCGTGCTGCCGCCCGGCCGCTCGCACCCGGTGCGGCTCTCGGCGCCGGGGCAGATCGACCTCGTGGCGACCTGCGGCCGGGAGGTCGTGGCGGAGCTGCACCTGCCCTACGAGGCGGTCCAGGACCGCTGCTACGTGGAGATCGGCACCAACGCGATCACGCCCGATTTCGGGCGCGGCACCTTCGGCCTGCAGGGCACCGGTCCCTTCGCGGTCAACGCACCCCGGCAGGGCGACATCATCCTCGGCCCGGGCGCGAACGAGGCCTGCCTGGGCCGCTGAGCGCCCGGGGCGGTCAGACGTCCATCGGCGCCGGCGCCGTCATCTTCCGGGAGGCCTGGGCGACCAGCCGCGCGAAGGCGGTGGCGGCCGCGGAGGCCTGGACCTCGCTGCCGTAGGTCTCGTCGGAGCGGAGCAGAGTCACGCCCCGTGGACCCAGCAGACGCCAGCCCCACTTCCCCTTGCCTTCCTGCTCGACTCGAAACTCCATCACCACCTCGCAAGGTAGAGCCTCGCAGATACGCTATCCTCGACTCTGAGGAACCAGCCCATGAACGGGATGCGACGGTGGTGCCATCTTGCGCAAAAGCAGGGCGAGTCGCCCGGCTTGTCCCCAATATCAACATGACGGGCCTCGGATACGGGCCCGGTAGCGGCGCGATTCGCAGCACCGGAGGCGGTGCCCGCCGGGCGTGAGTCGCGCGCCCGTCCCTGGCGGCGGCCCGCGGGCCGCCGCGATCGTCCCCGGGGCGATCATGCCCTGGGTGGCGCCCCGCCGCGCGGGCCGCCACCCAGGCCCCGCGGGGCGGCCGGCTCAGTAGAACCGAAGCGCGATGCCGTGGTGGGGGTGGAAGGGGCGGTAGCCGTAGCCGTAGCCGTAGGTCGGGCGATAGCCGTAGCCGTAGCCGTACCCGAAGGGACGGTAGATCGGGCGGCAATTCCCCCAGGCGTTCGGCGCCCAGCCCGGGCCGCAGCCATAGGCGACGGACTGGACCTGCGCGTCGCCCGCGATCAGGCCGGCCGGCGCCACGGCGCCCGGAGCGGCGCTCGCCGCCGAGGCGAAGCCGAGGCCACCGACGACAGCGGCCAGCGCGAGAAACTTCGTGTTCGTCATGACCAGTTCTCCTCTTGTCTGTCGTCCGCGGTGTCGTGAGGCGGTGACAAGAGAAGATTTAGCTCGGTCGACTGCAGAAGAATGTGCTGAATGTCACCGGAATGCTGGCGGGCCGGGCTCTCCCCGGTGGGGGGATGGGAGCCCGGCCCGCCGCCGCGCCGTCAGGAGAGGGGCTGGACGACCAGCGCGACGCCCGCACACTCGCACACCCGTCACGGCGACGCTGTTGACATAGGAGGTTCGCGCGGTGGATTTCGCCGAAAGCGGGCCGGGCCGGGCCTCTCCCCCCGGTCGGGCCGCGACCCGACCCGCCGTCGTCCGTTCGCAACCATGCGGGAGCGGAGCGACGCTGCAGGGTTGCCGGAAACGGGCGGCAGCGCCGTGATCCACATCAAATCGCCGCTCGTCCGGATTGCCCGGCCCGCTCTTTACAAACCGCTGGGAATGCCCCTGTGTGCGGGAGGGCGCCCGGCGCCCTTGAGGGTTGATTGCCATGAAGTTTCGCGTCGAGGTCGATTGCACGCCACTCGAAGCGCGCCAATTCGTCGGCCTCCCGAACGTCGAGCCGATGCAGGAGGCGGTCATGGCCGAGGTCGAGCGGCGCATGCTCGCCGACATGGAGCGGTTCTCGCCCGACGCGATCATGCGCAGCTGGTTCTCGCTGTTTCCTCAGAACGCCGAGCAGATGCAGTCCCTGTTCCTGAAGATGTTCTCGCAGAATTTCGGCGGGGGCGGCATGCCGCCGGCCCGCCACGAGCGCTCCGGCGAGTAACCCGCCGACCGGCGGGATGAAGTGCCGCCGCGAACCGTATTCGCGGCCGTCGCGCGCAAGGCCGGGCAACATTCCGCCGGCCGGCCGATCAAATCCTTGTCCCGATGTCCGAAATTCACGGTGGCCCGGCCTCGCGCGGCCGGTCGTCCCGGTCGCCCGATCATGCACTGATCGGATCCGGCGGCCCCGCGGAGCCGCTCGGCGCGGGGCGGCGGCCTTCCCGACCCTGCGGCATAGGGCCTGGCGCCCCTTGGGGAACGGGGCGCGGCACGGCCGGTTGTGGCCCGGAGCCGGAGCCCTCATGCACGACAAGTCCTTCCCCGCAAGCCCGACCACCCGCATCCCCCTGGCCCTGGCCCTGTCCGGGCTGGCCGGCTGCGCGGACGCGATCGGCTTCCTCCAATTCTCGCAGCTCTTCATGTCCTTCATGTCCGGCAACACCACCCGCTTCGGCGTCGCGGTGGCGGGCGCGGACTGGGAGGGGATCACGCGGGTCACCTCGGTGATCGCGCTGTTCTGCTTCGGCGCCTTCATGGGCACGCTCATCGCCGCCGCGGCCGGGGCGTGGCGCCTGCCGGTGCTGCTCGGGCTGCAGGCCGCCTTCCTGTGCCTCGGGCTGGTGATGCCGCCGGGGCCCTTCGGCTTCCCGATCCACGCCTACCCGGTGGTCTTCGCCCTCGGCATGCAGAACGCGACGCTGCAGGACGAGGACGGCCGCAGCCTCGCGCTCACCTACGTGACCGGCGCGGTGGTCCGGTTCGGCACCGGGCTCGCCAACCTGATCCTCCACAGGCCCGCCAAGTCCTTCTGGATCCAGGCCCCGCTCTGGGGCGCGCTCAGCACCGGGGCGGTCACGGGCGGCCTCCTCCACGCCGCCTTCGGCGAGAACGCCTTCCTGTTCCCGGCCGGGCTCGCGGCCCTGCTGGCGCTCGGCGTCACGGCGCTGACCCTCGCCAAGCCCGGCAGCCCCCTGGTGGCCGGGACGGCGCCGACGCCGGACGCCCCCGCCGACGCGGCCCTCGTCTCGACGGTCGAGGCGCCGGCCCGCTCCTGAGCCGGGCGGATGCGGCGCGCGGGACTACTTCTGCGCGCATCCTCTTGAACTTCCTTGCGGGTCCCATAGCGTAGGGTTTAGGGACGACCGGCCCGCACGGGCCGGCCCCCCGCCCGGGGCGCCAGACCTGCCGGGACCTGAGAGGGAGGACAGAGTGGAACGCAGCCGCGACCTCGACCCGCGCGATCCCGACCCTATCGAGACCCGGGAATGGCTCGATTCCCTCGACGGCGTCCTCGAGGTCGAGGGCCCCGACCGGGCCCACTTCCTGATCGAGCAGGTCATCGAGGAGGCCCGCAAGAAGGGCGCTCCGGTGCCCTACTCGGCGAACACCGCCTACCTGAACACCATCCCGGTCGAGGCGCAGCCTCCCCATCCGGGTGACCGCGCGATCGAGCACCGGATCCGCTCGGCGATCCGCTGGAACGCCATCGCGATCATCCTGCGCAACAACAAGGATTCCTCCGAGCTCGGCGGCCACATCGCGAGCTTCCAATCCGCCGCGACCCTCTACGACACCGGCTTCATGCATTTCTGGCACGGGGCCGACGAGACGCATGGCGGCGACCTGATCTACGTGCAGGGCCACTCCTCGCCGGGCATCTACGCCCGCGCCTATCTCGAAGGGCGCCTGAGCGAGGAGCAGCTCCTGAAGTTCCGCCAGGAGGTGGGCGGCAAGGGCCTGTCCTCCTACCCGCATCCCTGGCTGATGCCGGATTTCTGGCAGTTCCCCACCGTCTCGATGGGCCTCGGGCCGCTGATGGCGATCTACCAGGCGCGGTACCTCCGCTACCTGCACCATCGCGGCCTCGCCCACACGGACGGCCGCAAGGTCTGGGCCTTCATGGGCGACGGCGAGATGGACGAGCCGGAATCGCTCGGCGCGATCTCCCTCGCCGCCCGCGAGAAGCTCGACAATCTGGTCTTCGTGATCAATTGCAACTTGCAGCGCCTCGACGGGCCGGTGCGCGGCAACGGCAAGATCGTGCAGGAGCTGGAGGCCAATTTCCGCGGCGCCGGCTGGAACGTGATCAAGGTGCTGTGGGGCTCGGGGTGGGACGCGCTGCTGGCCCGCGACACCTCCGGCATGCTCGCCCGCCTGATGGCCGAGTGCGTGGACGGCGAGTACCAGGACTTCAAGTCGAAGAACGGCGCCTACATCCGCGAGCACTTCTTCGGCCGCTACCCCGAGACCAAGGCGCTGGTGGCGGACTGGAGCGACGATGACATCTGGCGGCTGACCCGCGGCGGCCACGACCCGCGCAAGGTCTTCGCGGCCTACCACGCCGCCGTGAACCACAAGGGCCAGCCCACCGTCATCCTCGCCAAGACCGTCAAGGGCTACGGCATGGGCGAGGCCGGCGAGGCCCAGAACATCACCCACCAGCAGAAGAAGATGGGCGAGGCGGTGCTGCGCCAGTTCCGCGACCGCTTCCAGATCGACCTCTCGGACGAGCAGCTCTCGGGCATTCCCTTCATCCGCTTCCCGGACGGGAGCCCCGAGCACCGCTACCTGATGGCCCGCCGCCAGGCGCTGGGCGGCCCGCTCCCGGCCCGGCGGCAGACATCGGAGAGCCTGACCGTTCCGCCCCTCTCGGCCTTCGAGGCGCAGCTGAAGGAGACCGCCGGCCGCGAGATCTCCACCACCATGGCCTTCGTGCGGGTGCTCAACACGCTCCTGCGCGACAAGGAGATCGGCAAGCGCATCGTGCCGATCGTGCCCGACGAGAGCCGCACCTTCGGCATGGAGGGCATGTTCCGGCAGTTCGGCATCTTCAGCCAGGTCGGCCAGCTCTACCGGCCGGAGGATGCCAACCAGCTGATGTACTACAAGGAGGACAAGAACGGTCAGATGCTCCAGGAGGGCATCAACGAGGCCGGGGCGATGTCGTCCTGGATCGCGGCCGCGACCTCCTACTCGCACTCGAACGCGCCGACGATCCCGTTCTACATCTACTACTCGATGTTCGGCTTCCAGCGGGTCGGCGACCTGGCCTGGGCGGCGGGCGACCTGCGCGCGCGGGGCTTCCTGATCGGCGGCACGGCCGGGCGCACCACGCTCAACGGCGAGGGGCTCCAGCACGAGGACGGCCACAGCCACCTGTTCTCGGCCACAATCCCGAACTGCGTCTCCTACGACCCGACCTTCTCGTACGAGGTGGCGGTGATCGTGCAGGACGGCCTGCGCCGGATGTACGCCGAGCAGGAGGACGTCTTCTACTACCTGACGGTGATGAACGAGAACTACGCCCATCCGGCCATGCCGGAGGGGGCGGAAGCGGGCATCATCAAGGGGATGTACCTGTTCCGAGAGGGCAAGGGCTCGGGGCCGCGGGTGCAGCTCCTGGGCTCGGGCACCATCCTGCGCGAGGTGATCGCGGGCGCCGAACTCCTGGAGAAGGATTTCGGCATCGTCGCCGACATCTGGTCGTGCCCGAGCTTCACGGAGCTGAAGCGGGACGCGATGGCGGTGGAGCGCTGGAACATGCTCCACCCGGACGAGGCGCCGCGGACATCCCACGTCGAGACCTGCCTGTCCGGCCGCTCCGGCCCGGTGGTCGCGGCGACCGACTACATGCGGATGTTCGCCGAGCAGATCCGCCCCTACGTGCCGGCCCGCTACAAGGTGCTCGGCACTGACGGGTTCGGCCGCTCGGATTACCGGGTGCGCCTGCGCGACTTCTTCGAGGTCGACCGGCGCTGGGTGGCGGTGGCGGCTCTCAAGAGCCTCGCGGAGGACCAGCTGATGCCGAGCGCGAAAGTGTCCGAGGCGATCGCCAAGTACGGCATCGACCCGGAGAAGCCCGCCCCCTGGACGGTGTGACGGCGACCATCCCGGCATGAGGCGCGGGCAGCGCGACGGAACCCCTCTCCCGTGCGGGAGAGGGGCAGGGGTGAGGGTCCCGAACCGATCAGAATAGGGATCTCAGCGTCGTGCTGACGGTGGGACGGTTCAGGACACTTGCTGAACCACCTGGACCCTCACCCATACCCCTCTCCCGCACGGGAGAGGGGATCCTGCGATCCCCCGCCGACCGTGTCCAAGCCCCCCCTTCAAACGTGACGTAACGGGAGAGACGTCGTGGCGACCGAGGTCAAGGTTCCGGATATCGGCGACTTCAAGGACGTGCCGATCATCGAGGTACACGTGAAGGTGGGCGACACGATCGGGCCGGACGACCCGATCATCTCGCTCGAATCCGACAAGGCCACCATGGAGGTGCCGGCGCCCTCCGCGGGCGTGGTCGAGAAGCTGCTGATCAAGATCGGCGACAAGGTCAGCGAGGGCCACCCGATCCTGCTGCTCAAGGGCGAGGGGGACGCCAAGGGCGACACCAAGTCCAACGGCGCGGCGGCCCCGACGGCCGACACCGCCGTCGTGGCCGACACGGCCGCCCTGATGGCCAAGCAGGAGCCCGAGCCGACGCCCCCGCCGGCCCCGCAGGCCCCCGCCCCGGCCGCGGCGGCCTCGGCGATCCCGGACTTCTCGCAGGTCCATGCCAGCCCGGCGGTGCGCCGGCTCGCCCGCGAACTCGGCGTCGACCTGAACCAGATCAAGGGCACCGGCGAGAAGGGCCGCATCACCAAGGAGGACGTGAAGGGCCACCTCACCCGGGCGGCGGCCCCCGCGGCCTCCGGCGGCGGCGCGGTCTTCGCCGGCGGCGGCATGGGCATCCCGGAGATCCCGGCGGTCGACTTCTCGAAGTTCGGGCCGACCGAGACCAGGCCGCTGCCCCGCATCAAGAAGATCTCGGGACCGCACCTGCACCGGGCGTGGCTCAACGTCCCCCTCGTCACCCACCAGGACGAGGCCGACATCACCGAGACCGACGCCTACCGCAAGGACCTCGACACGGCCGCCAAGGACAAGGGCTACCGCGTCACGCTGCTGGCCTTCCTGATCAAGGCCTCGGTCTCGGCGCTGCGCCAGCACCCCGAGTTCAACGCCTCCCTGTCGCCCGACAAGGAGGCGCTGATCCTCAAGCGCTACTACAATATCGGGGTGGCGGTGGACACGCCGGACGGGCTCGTGGTGCCGGTGGTCAAGGACGCGGACCGCAAGGGCATCCAGGAGATCAGCCAGGAGCTCGGCGCGCTGTCGAAGAAGGCCCGCGACGGCAAGCTCGGCAGCGGCGACATGCAGGGGGCGAGCTTCACCATCTCGTCCCTCGGCGGCATCGGCGGCACCGGCTTCACGCCCCTCGTCAACGCGCCCGAGGTGGCGATCCTCGGCGTGGTGCGCTCCAAGATGGCCCCGGTCTGGGACGGCTCCGAGTTCAAGCCGCGGCTGATGCTGCCGCTGAGCGTCTCCTACGACCACCGGGTCATCGACGGGGCGCTCGCCGCCCGCTTCACCCGCCACCTCGCCCACGTCCTCGAGGACGTGCGGCGCCTCGTGATCTGAGGAGGCCTCGGAATGAGCAGCAACGAGGTCCGCCTGCCGGACATCGGCGACTTCAAGAACGTCCCGGTCATCGAGGTGGTGGTGAAGCCCGGCGACACGATCGGGGTCGACGACACCCTGATCGTGCTCGAATCCGACAAGGCCACGATGGACGTGCCCTCGCCGGTGGCCGGCACGGTGGCGGAGATCAAGGTCAAGCCCGGCGACAAGGTCTCGCAGGGCGACCTGATCCTGCTCCTCGCCGAGGCGGCGGGGGCCGGCGCGGCGAAACCCGCCGTCGCCGGGACGCCGGCCGCCGCGGGCGGTGGCGCGCCGCCCCACGGGGCGGGCGAGGGCCAGGCGGGCTACGGCTCGTCGGCCGCGGCCGCGACAAGCGGGGGCAACGGCGCCACGCCCCCCGCCCCGCAGGCCGCCGCCCCGGTCTCCGGGGAGGAGATGCGGGCGGAGGTGCTGGTGCTGGGCGCGGGGCCGGGCGGCTACACGGCCGCCTTCCGGGCCGCCGACCTCGGCAAGAAGGTGGTGCTCGTCGAGCGCTGGGCGTCCCTCGGCGGCGTCTGCCTCAATGTCGGCTGCATCCCCTCGAAGGCGCTGCTCCACGCCGCCAAGGTGATCGACGAGAGCCACGCCATGGCCTCGCACGGGATCAGCTTCGCGTCGCCCCAGATCGACATCGACAAGCTGCGCTCCTGGAAGGAGGGCGTGGTCAAGAAGCTCACCGGCGGCCTCGCCGGCCTCGCCAGGCAGCGCAAGGTCACGGTGGTGACCGGCACCGCCCGCTTCGTGAGCCCGCACCAGATCGCCGTCGAGCACGAGGGCCAGACCCGGATCATCGGCTTCGACCAGGCGATCATCGCGGCGGGCTCCGAGCCGGTGAAGATGCCCTTCATCCCGCACGACGACCCGCGGGTGGTCGACTCCACCGGCGCGCTCGAGCTCGGCGGGATCCCGCAGCGCCTGCTGGTGATCGGCGGGGGCATCATCGGGCTGGAGATGGCCACCGTCTACCACGCGCTCGGCGCCCGCGTGACCATCGTCGAATTGATGGACCAGATCATCCCGGGCGCCGACAAGGACATCGTCACCCCGCTGATGAAGCGGATCAGCAAGCAATACGAGGCGATCCACCTCAAGACCAAGGTCACGGCCGTCGAGGCCCTGCCCGAGGGGCTCAAGGTGACGTTCGAGGGCGGCTCGGCGCCTTCCACCGACACCTTCGACCGGATCCTGGTCTCGGTCGGGCGGCGGCCGAACGGCAAGCTGATCGGCGCGGAGGCGGCGGGCGTGGCCGTGGACGAGCGGGGCTTCATCCCGGTCGACAAGCAGATGCGCACCAACGTGCCGCACATCTTCGCCATCGGCGACGTGGTCGGCCAGCCGATGCTCGCCCACAAGGCGACGCACGAGGGCAAGGTCGCGGCCGAGACCGCCGCGGGGAAAAACGCCTTCTTCGACGCGAAGGTGATCCCGTCGGTGGCCTATACCGACCCGGAGGTGGCCTGGGTCGGGCTCACCGAGAACGAGGCCAAGGCCAAGGGGATCAAGGTCGGCAAGGGCGTCTTCCCCTGGGCGGCGAGCGGGCGCTCGCTGTCGCTCGGGCGCGACGAGGGCCTGACCAAGGTGCTGTTCGACGAGGCCACCGACCGCATCCTCGGCTGCGGCATCGTCGGCCCCTCGGCGGGCGACCTGATCGCGGAAGCGGCCCTCGCCATCGAGATGGGGGCGGATGCCAGCGACATCGGGCTCACCATCCACCCGCACCCGACCCTGTCGGAGACGGTGGGCATGGCCGCCGAGGCCTTCGAGGGCACGATCACCGACCTCTACCTGCCCAAGCGCGCGGCCCACTGATCCGCCGCGCCGCCCTGCCGGGGGGCGGGAGCCGCATCGGCCCCCTCCCCCCGCCGTCCTAACTCATTCACACTTCGCCGGATGAGGCGCGGGTTTCCCCCCTCCCCGCGTGCGGGGAGAGGGCATGCGCACCACCCGAAGTGTGAATCAGCAAGCCCCGCCGTCCCGGGTTACGGCGGCGGACCGGACCGGCCGCGCCGCCGGGGGCCTCAGCTCTTGCGGGGCGCGGGCCGGTTCTTGCGCTGCTGGCCGAGGCCGATGCTCTTGGCGAGCTCGGAGCGCTGCGCGGCGTAGTTCGCCGCCACCATCGGGTAGTCCGACGGCAGACCCCACTTCTCCCGGTACTGCTCCGGGGTGAGCCCACGGGTCGTCAGGTGGCGCTTCAGGCTCTTGTAGGGCTTTCCGTCCTCGAGACTGATGATCGCGTCCGGCGTCACCGTCCTCTTGATCGGAACCGGCGGGACGGGCTTCGCCGGCTCGGGCGGCGGCGGCGCCACGAGCGCCTGCAGGGTGCCGTGGACGGAGGTCAGCAGTCCGGGCAGTTCCGAGGCGGGCACCGAGTTCTTCGAGATGTAGGCCGACACGATGTCGGCCGTGAGCGTGACGAGATCCTCCGCGTCCGCGTCCAAGCCATCCACGTCTGTCATCATCCAGATCCGTTTCGTCAGGGGTTGGGGTCGGGACTGCGACCGCCAGGGCGCAAGGGCCGACCCTCTTCGTCTCGTTGTGACGCGCTCCGGACGTTGCGGAAACACTAGCCCAGAAAGCGTGACAGATGTGTTGGCGCCGTTCGTCGCAATCCGCAAGATGGTCTCGGGAACAAGGTCCCGCATCAGGCACGGTTTTTGTGGACGACCCCTGCGATATGAGCGTGGAATTATAACCTTAGGTTGTATACAAGCGGAATGGTTGTATATCTTTTTGTAGCCAATTCATACCCGCTCTTGTCGATTCCGATGGCCGACGAGCCACAATGTTGCTGCGCAGGCCACGCGCCGTCCTCCGCGCGGCACGGCCGCCGCGGTGGCGGACCGGGGGGCGCCGGGCGGGAATGACGGTGAGCAGGCGCGGCGCCGACGCCCCGGTGTCCGGCGGCGCCCGGCGCCCTTCCTCCCGCGGGACGGTGTCGTCGGCCGCGGGCCGATCCCGTCAGGCGGCGCGGCGGCGGTCCTCGCGATAGCTCTCGATGAGGGCGGCCGGGATGGAGTCCAGCACCGCCGCCACCGTGGCCTCGGTGGCGAGGCTCCGCGCCATCACGCGGGCCTCCTCGCGGGCCGCCTCCGCCTCGAAGCGGTTGAGGAGCGCCAGGAGGGCGTGGCCCTCGGCGAAGGGCAGGCGCTCGCAGGCGGTGACGGCGCGCTCGATCATCCGGCGCGACAGGGTGGGCCCGGTCTCGTCGCTGAAGCCCTGCGCCTCCTCGCGCCAGACCGACAGGGCGGCCGCGAAGGCGGGCGCCAGGGACGCGGGCAGCCCGGCTCGGCGGTAGAGGGCCGCGAAGCCCTGGCCGCTCGCGTCGTGGAGGAGGCCCGCGACCCGCTGCAGCGCCAGGCCGGACAGGTCGGCGAGGGCGGCCTCCGTGAAGGCCATGCGCCGGGACAGGAGGGCGCGCAGGATCAGACCGGCATTGAGCTGGCCGTTGCGGCGCAGGAAGGCCACGAGGCGGCGCAGATCCTCCCGCGCCGCGCCCTCGGCGAGGCCGAGCGTGGCGCGGTCGCGGGCCTCGCGCACCACCCGCTCGCCGCGGTCCCGGCTGAGCCAGCCGCAGCCGACCACGAAGTCCGACAGGGACTGGGCGAGGCGGGCGGTCACGGCCTGGCGCACCTCCAGCGGCAGGTCCGGCCGCGCCAGCAGCGCCTCCCGCAGGGCCCCGTCCTCCCCGTGGCGCTCGACGATCCGCATCAGGCTCCCGGGCGTGATCGCGGCACCCGGATTGGCCGCGAGGCCCCGCAGGGAGGCCGGGCCGGCGATCTCCGCGAGGGCGCCGCAGACCATCGGCGACAGGACGGGCCGCGACGCGATCGCCGCCCGGGCCGGCTCCTCGCCGATCGCCGCGCAGTCGACGAGGTCCGCGTCCGACAGGACGGGCGAGCGGGCGAGCACCAGCCCGGCGATCTCCGGCACGTCCTGGGCGAGCGCCACCACCACCGGCCGGGGCGCCTCCGCGGCGTTGGCGCAGGCCTCCGCGAGCGCCCGGCGCACCAGCGGCGAGGGATCGTCGAGGAGCGCCGTGATCGCGGTCTTGGCCTCCCAGCGCGCCTCCGCGTCGAGCGCGGCGTAGAGGTAGGCCCGGGCCAGCGAGGAGGCGGCCTCGGCGCGGCGGCCGGCGGATTCGTGCTGCGTCCAAAGCAGGAACTGACGGATCATCATCGGGGCGGGTCCGGGGAGGCGGCGTCAGGGACGGCCGGTCGAGCGGTAGAGGTCGGCGAGGGGGCGGAAGGCGGTGAATTCGGCGGGGCGGGCGGGCGGCAGCGGGGCCTCGGCGAGGGTCGGCGGGGCGGCCGGGACGGAGGTCTCCTGCGCGCCCGCCCCCGTCGGGGCGCCGTCGTCCGAGCGCGGGAAGTAGCTCGGCGCGTCGGTGTCGGGGCCCGACCGGGTCCGCCACAGGCGGGCGACGCCGTCCGAGACCGGGCCGCGCCGGGCATCGGTCTGGAACAGGGAGCGCAGGCCGGTGCCGGCCTCCGGCGCGAAGGCGGAGGGCTCGCCCGCGGCGGCAGCGGGCGGAGGGGCGGAGGGGCCGGCCGCGAGGAGCGCGGTGAGTTCGGCGGAACTGCGCGCCCGTCCGCCCTTGTCGTAGAAGAGCGCCCGGTTGGCGGCGGCGGCCTCCGGCAGGTCGGTGGCGGCGGCGCGGGCCGGGGTGAACTGCGCCGAGCGGATCAGGGTGGCGGCGCCCCGCGCGCCGAGCAGGTGGGCGGCGTAGAGGTCGCCGCGGGTCGGCTCGCGGCCGAGATCGGCGACGAGCGCGTCGTGATTGCGCCGCGTCAGCGCGCCCGCCATGGCGGAGGCGACCTCCGGGTCCTGGCGCAGGTCGAGGATCGCCTGCCGGGCGGAGGGGTCGGCGACCGTGTAGCCGCCCTTCGGGCCGGCCGTGATCGCGTCCGCGTAGGCGGAGAGGCCGAGCGAGGGCCCGTCCTGCTTGAGCACCCCGAGCCAGGTCTGCTCGATGAACTGGAACAGCCCGCTCGCCGAGGAGGTGGAGGCCCTGGCGCCCGGGTCGAGGCTCGATTCCCGCTGCGCCGTCGCCAGCAGGTAGTCGAAGCCGGTGCCGGTCTTCTCCGCGCCCTGGCGGATCGCCTCGACGACCCCGCCCGAGGCGCCGGCGGCGCGACCCTGCTGCGCATCCCTCGGCGCGGGCGTGGACGTGGTGAAGAGGAACATGGCGCCCCGGCGGGACGGCACCGCCATGCGGGTGCCGGCTCCCGAAGGTCACCATGATCGGAACATGGTAAATGAAGCTTGAAGCGGGCGCGACCGGCCGGGTCAGCGCTTTGGGGCGTCCCCGCCTCCCTCCGGCCGCCGCAGCTCGAACCGGTTCTCCTCGCCGACCGCGAAATAGTCGAAATAGCCGCCGCGCATCAGCGGCCGCATGGCCGCGGTGTCGACCCGGCCTTCCGGCGTCACGAAGCGGTCGTCGATGTAGAGGGAGACGACCTGACCGATCACCATGAAGTAGTGGGCCTCCCCGCCCCCGTGCGGTTCGAGCGGGATGGTGCGCAGCCACCGGCACTCGACCGCGGCGGGCGATTCCGCCACCCGGGGCGGGCGGACCTTGCGCGACGGCGCGGGGGTGAGGCCGGCGGCGTCGAACTCGCTCTGGCCCCGCGGCAGGGGCGCAGAGGTGGCGTTCATCGCGTCCTTGAGGGCGAGGGTCGCGAAGCTGCACACGAACTCGCCCCCCTCCTCCGCGAAGGTCAGCGCGTCCTTGCGGCCGTAGGAGGAGAACATCACCATGTCGGCGGGGCTGTCGGCGATCCCGTTGAAGAACGAGTAGGGCGACAGGTTGAGCCGCCCCTCGCGGTCGAGGGCGCTGATCCAGCCGATCGGCCGCGGCGCGACCAGCGCCTTGAAGGGGTTGCGCGGGAGCGAGCGGGTCTCGGCGTCGTAGTGCATGGGTCGGTCCTGGGCTCGGCGATCCGCCGAGCGTAGCATCCTTCGCCCCACGCGCGAGGGGCGGCGGGGCCCGCAGGCGCGCCCTCACACCCGCGTAACGATCTCCGCCAGGTCCGGTCGCGGCCGGTCGGGGGGCACCTGCGCGGCGCGGCCGATATGGACGAAGCCCGCCATCCGCTCCTGCGGTGCGAGGCCGAGCGCGTCGAGGATGCGCCGGTCGTAGGCGATCCACTCGGTCAGCCACGCGGTGGCGAACCCCATCGCGTTCGCCGCCACGACGAGGTTCATCGCCGCGGCCCCGGCCGAGAGCACCTGCTCCCAATCCGGGATCTTCACGTGCGGCCCGGCCCGCGACACCACCCCGACCACGAGGGGGGCCTGCGCGAGCCGGTTGCGCTCGATCTCGAGCCGCGCCGCGTCCGCCTCCGGGTGGTCGGCCGCGTAGGTCGCGGCGATGAGATCGCCGGTGCGCCGCGCGCCCTCGTCCGCGATCACCAGGAAGCGCCAGGGCGCGAGCTTGCCGTGGTCCGGCACCCGCGCCGCGAGGGTGAGCAGCGTGTCCAGCTCCTCGGGGCTCGGCCCCGGGCCGGAGAGCATCGCCGGGGGAACCGAGCGCCGGCGGCGCAGGAGGTCGATCGTCGCGTTCATCGGGCCTTCAGTGCGGATGAGACAGGAAGAAGGAACGGTCCGGCGGGCCGCCCCGCCCCGGCTCCTCTTAGAGCATCCGCCGGCCCGGCGGAAACCGGTCCGTCACAAAAAATGCGCGAGAATCAATCACCTAGAACGAGACCAAGTCCAGACGGAGCCGGTCCCGGCGCGCGCCGCCGACGGAAGGCTTTGCCATCCGGCCCGAAATTCGTCACGGGAACCGGGCATGCGGACCGCCGCCGCGTGCACACCGTCGACACGAGCCCCCGCGAGACACGACCCCGCCGGAACCTCCCCGCATGAGCTGCCCCCCCGCCCCGCCGCCCGACCAGGCCTGGTCGACGCGCGCCTTCCTGCTGGCGCTCGCCGCCATCCTGGTGTTCTGGGCCGCCGCCGCCGCAATCTGGCCGCTCACCGGCACGGTCGTGCCGTGGGATTCGAAGAACCACTTCTACCCGATGCTGCGCTACCTCGGCGCGGCGCTGGCGAACGGCGAGATGCCGCTCTGGAACCCCTACCACTTCGCCGGGCATCCCTCGGTGGCGGACCCGCAATCGCTGCTGTTCTCGCCCACCATGATGCTGTTCGCGTGGCTCGACCCCTCGCCGTCGATGGAGCTGTTCGACGCGGTGGTGTTCGCCCATTTCCTGCCCGGCGCGGTGGCGATGCTGCCCCTATTCCGGCGCCGGGGCTGGCACCCGGCCGGCGCCGTGGCGGCCGCCATGATCTTCATCCTCGGCGGCTCGGCCTCGGCCCGGCTGCAGCATACCGGGATGATCCTCTCCTACGGCTACTTCCCGCTCGCCCTCTGGCTGCTGGAGGAGGCCCTCGATCGCCGCTCCCTCCGGTTCGGCCTCGGCTTCGCGGTCGTCGCGGCCGTGATGACGGTCGGGCGCGACCAGGTCGCCTTCCTGTGCGGCCTCGTGCTGATCGCCCGGGCGGTGGCGGCGGTGGCGGAGGCCGAGCGCCCCCTCGCCTTCCTGCGCTCGCGGCTGGCGCTGCTCGGCGCGATGGCGCTCGTCGGCGGGGCGCTGCTCGCCGTGCCCTCGCTCCTCACCATGCAGCTCCTGATGACCTCGACCCGGCCCTCCTTCGGCTACGGGGTCGCCGCCATGGGCTCGCTGCCGCCCGAGAGCCTCGCCACCGGCCTGTTCGCGGACGTGTTCGGGTCCCTGCGCTGGACCTACGATTACTGGGGGCCGGACTGGGTCTCGCTCAAGGGCGACACCTGGACCGACCGGGCAATCAACTACCTGTTCGCCGGCACGATCCCCGCCCTGCTGATCCTCTGGCACGGGGTCGCGGGCGGGCGCCTCCTCGCCCGGGAGGTCCGCTTCCCGGTCCTGGTGCTGGCCTGCGCCCTGTTCTACGCGCTCGGCCGCTACACGCCCGCCTTCGCGCTGCTCTTCGACCACGTGCCGGGCATCGACCTCTACCGCCGGCCCGCCGACGCCACCTTCGTGATCAATATCGGCGTCGCGCTCACGGCGGGCTACCTCGTGCACCGCTTCGTACGGGACGGCGCCCCCGCCCTGGCCCGCGGCGCGCGCCTCGCCCTGCCGGCCCTGGCGCTGGCGCTCCTCCTCGGCGCGCTCGCCGCCGCCCTCGACTTCGCGTGGCCGGCAGGCCACCTGCGGGAGGCCCTGCGGGACATCGCCATCGGCGCCGGCCTCGCGACGGCCGGCGTGCTGCTCCTGCGCCGTCCGCGCCACCGCGCCGCGATCGCGGCCGGGCTCGTCGCCGTCACGGGCGCCGAGCTGATCTGGCGCAACGCCGGCTCCTCCCTCAACGCGGAGCCGGCCGGGCGCTACGCGGTGTTCCGGCAGCTGCCCCCCGAGCAGCTCCAGGGCCTCACCATCCTCAAGGCCGAGCTCGACGCCCGCCACGCCAAGGGCGAGCATCCCCGGGTCGAGATCCTGGGCCTCGGCGGCGCGTGGCAGAACGCCTCGATGGTGCTCGGGCTGGAGGACACGATCGGCTACAACCCCCTGCGGCTGGCCGATTACGAGCGCGCGGTCGGCCCCGGCGAGAACGCCGCCGACGCCAACCTGCGCCAGTTCCCGGCCCTGTTCCGGGGCTACCGCTCGCGGCTCGCGAGCCTGCTCGGCCTCGAATACCTCGTCCTCGACCGGCCGGCCGAGCGCCTGCCCAAGCACTTCCCCCAGCTCACCGGGGCGAAGCTCCTCTACGGCTCGGGCGAGATGTGGATCTACCGCCTCGACCCGGCCCGCCCCCGCGCCTACCTTGCCACCCGCCTCGTGCCGGTGGACTCGGAGGACGTGCTCTCGCAGGACGAGTTGCCGGATTTCGAGGGGAACGACACCGCGCTGGTGGACCAGGAGAGCCTGCCCAAGGTGACGGGCGCCTACGGCCAGGGCGATCCCGCCGCCCCCGTGGCCGCGGCGAAGGGCGGCGCGCAGATCCGCGCCTATCGCCGCACTCTCGTCACGGTGGAGGTCGACACCGACCGCGACGCCGTGCTGGTGCTGCACGACCTCTACTATCCGGGCTGGGAGGCCCGGGTGGACGGCCAGCGCAAGCCCATCCTGCGGACGAACCTGCTGTTCCGCGGCGTCGAGGTGCCCAAGGGGCGCCACGTCGTGACGTTCCGGTTCCGGCCGCTCTCGGTCGGCAACCTGGTGGCGGCGGCGACTGAAGTGCTGGAGAGGGACGGGGATGAGGCGGGAGCGACGGCGGTTCGGTGAGGGGATGCGGGCGCTCATGGGGGCGGGCGCGGTGCTCGTCGGCCTGGGCGCGGCCTCGGCGCAGGACGCGCCCCGTCCGGCCGCCCTGCCCGCCCCCTCGGCGGTGCCGGTGCCGGATGCCGCCCTGACCCTGCGGGCGGTGCTCACCGGCGAGGGCAAGCCGATCCGCGGCGGCCTGACCTGGCGCATCTACGAGGATCGCGGCGATGCCGGGAAACCCGCCCTGCTCGCCCGCTCCGACGAGGTCCAGCCCACCTTCCGGCTGCCGCCGGGCAGCTACCTCGCCAACGTCACCTACGGCTTCGTCAGCACCTCGAAGCGCGTGACGCTGGCCGCCGCCGGCCTCTCCGACCAGATCACCGTCAATGCCGGGGCGCTGCGCCTCGGCGGCGCGGTCGGGGAGACGAAGCTGCCGGCGAACCAGCTCGCCTTCTCGATCTTCGTGCCGATCGGCAACAACCCGGAAGGGCGGCTCGTGCGCGACGGGGTCAAGGCCGGCGAGCTGATCCGCCTGCCCGAGGGCACCTACCACGTGGTCTCGACCTGGGGCGATTCCAACGCCATCCAGCGCGCCGACCTGAAGGTCGAGAACGGCCGCATCACCGACGCCACCCTCAACCACCGCGCCGCGACGGTGACCCTGAAGCTCGTGGCCTCGCCCGGCACCGAGGCCTTCGCGGGCACCGCCTTCAGCGTGCTGACGCCCGGCGGCGATACGATCCGCGAAGCGATCGGCGCCTTCCCGCAGGTGACGCTCGCGGAGGGCGAGTACCAGCTGATCGCCCGCCACGACGGTAAGGTCTACACCCAGGATTTCAAGGTCGAGAGCGGCGTCGACCGCGACATCGAGGCGATCGCGAAGGACCCGTGAGGCGGATCCGTGAGGCAGGCGGCGGGACGTGCTATACGGTCCGCGTGAGGCGCCGATGACGGACGAGACCCATCCCATCCATGCGGATCACCTGCTGCGGCAGGCCGATACGATCCACGCGCAGATCGAGACGCTTCTCGGCGAGGATGCGGCGAACAGTGCGGCGACTCGCGCGACGCTCCAGGCCGTCTCGCAACGGCTGCAGGACGTCATCGACATCCTGACGAAGGCCACGGAGGATCCGGAGCGCGAGCGCGCGAAGCAGCTCGCCCTGGGCCGTCGGGTGATGGCGAAGCACCACGACGTCCTGCGCAAGCTTGCCCGCTGAGAGGCGCGACGTGGCGATCGCCTGGATCGACCGGGAGGTGGTGATCGCGCTGCATTCCGAGCAACTGGCACGATATGGCGGATCGCCCGGGCTGCGGGATGGCGCACTTCTCGACTCCGCCCTCGCGCGGGCGCTGAACCTCGCTGCCTACGGAGATCCGGACGTCTTCGACTTGGCAGCCGCCTACGCTTACGGCTTGGCGCGAAATCACCCGTTCATCGATGGCAACAAGCGCGTCTCACTGATCATCGCAGATCTCTTTCTGATGCGGCACGGCCATGAGATCGATTGTGATCCGGATGAACTCTATCAAACCTGGATGAGCTTGGCGGCTGGCGCCGTCGACGAAGGTTCGCTCGCAGAGTTCCTGCGCCTCAGGTCGCGCGAGCTTCGGATTTCTGACGATTGAAGGCGGAGCCTCGGCCGGCGCCCCGCCAAGGTGGCCCTGGACCCACCCCTCGTCAGGCGAAGCGCTTGGCCGCCGCCACCGTCGCCACCACCCCGGCGCAGGCGAGGACGAGGCCGGCATCCACCGGCTCGCCCAGCACGAACCCGGCCAGGATCAGGCTGAAGAAGGGCTGGAGCAGCTGCACCTGCCCCACCGCCGCGATGCCGCCCCGCGCCAGGCCCCGGTACCAGAACACGAAGCCGATCAGCATGCTGAACAGCGACACGTAGGCGAGGCTGAACCAGGCCGGCAGGCCGACGCCCGCGACGGTGGCGGGCCGCAGGAGCCACGCGGCGGCGACCGAGACCGGAAGCGACAGGACCAGCGCCCAGGCCACCACCTGCCAGCCGCCGAGCCGGCGGGCGAGCCGCGCCCCCTCCGCGTAGCCGAGCGCGCAGAGCACCATGCCGAGGAGGAGCCACGCGTCGCCGATCTCGAGCCGTCCGCCGCCCTGGCGGAGCGAGAACCCCGCCACGATCGCGGTGCCGAGCCCCGAGAACAGCCAGAAGGCGGGGCGCGGCCGCTCGCCCCGCCAGACCCCGAACAGGGCCGTGGCGAGCGGCAGGCAGGCCACCGTGACGGTGCCGTGCGCGGCCGTGACCGTCCGCAGCGCCAGCGCCGTGCAGAGGGGCCAGCCGAGCACCACCCCGACCGCCACCAGCGCGAGGGCGCCGAGGTCGCGCCGGTCCGGGACCCTCTGGCGCAGGAGGGCGAGGAGCCCGAGCGCGGCGAGGCCCGCGGCGGCGGCCCGGAACGCCGTCACGAAGAACGGGTCGAGATCCATCACGGCGACCCGCGTCGCCGGCAGCGAGCCGGCGAAGATCACCACCCCGATCAGCCCGTCGAGCAGGGCGCGGCGCGCCACGGCGCGCTCCGCCCGCGCGCACTCGCCCGCCGCTCCCTCGATCGCCACGGTGCCGCTCCCCATCGCACGCTCCTCCACACGAGAGCGCTTCCTTGCCGCCGACACGCCTGTCGCGACAGGCACGGACCCGGTACGATCCGGCCGAACTGTCCGGGTGCGGAGACCAGTACGGATGGATGCGGCGCGGGACCCGACCCGGATCGAGGCGGTGGCCTCGGCGATCCGGGCGCGCATCGACGGGCGGGCGCTCGCGCCGGGCGCCCGGATCCCCTCGGTGCGCGGCTTCGCCACCCAGATGGGCGTGTCGAAATCGACCGTGGTCGAGGCCTACGACCGGCTCGTCGCCGAGGGCGCGATCGTGGCCCGGCCGGGCTCGGGCTTCTACGTGGCGGGCGCGGCACGGCCCCTCGCGCCGGCGGACCTCGCCCCCCGCCTCGACCGGGCGGTGGATTCCCTCTGGGTGGTGCGCCAGACCCTGGAGGCGCGCCCCGACGCGCTGCTGCCGGGCTGCGGCTGGCTACCGCCCGGCTGGCTCCCGGACGAGGCCCTGCGCCGGGCCCTGCGCGGCCTCGCCCGAGCCGAGGCGCGCGACCTCGTGGAGTACGACGAGCCCCTGGGCCACGCGCCCCTGCGCCAGGCCCTGGCCCGGCGCCTCGCCGAGCGGGGCATCCCGGCCGACCCGGACCGGATCGTGCTCACGGATTCCGCGACGCACGCCCTCGACCTCCTCGCCCGCCTGCTCCTGCGGCCGGGCGACGCGGTGCTGGTGGACGATCCCTGCTACTTCAACTTCCGCGCCCTGCTCCAGGCGCATCGGGCGCGGCTCGTGGGCGTGCCCTGGACCCCGGCGGGCCCCGACCTCGCCGCCTTCGCGGCGGCGGTGGCGGCCCATCGTCCGCGCTTCTACCTGACGAACTCGGCCTTCCAGAACCCGACCGGCGCCACGATGAGCGCCGGGGTGGCCCACCGGCTGCTGCGCCTCGCCGAGGACCACGACGTGCTGATCATTGAGGACGCGCTGTTCGACGATTTCGAGGCCGAGCCCTCGCCCCGGCTCGCCGCCCTCGACGGGCTCGACCGGGTGATCCGGATCGGCAGTTTCTCCAAGACCCTCTCGGCGTCCCTGCGCTGCGGCTACGCGGCCCTGCGCGCGGATTGGGTGGACCGGCTCGTCGACCTGAAGCTCGCGACCAGCTTCGGCAGCGGCCGGCTCTCGGCGAGCCTCGTCCACCGCTTCCTGCAGGACGGCAGCTACCGGCGCAGCCTCGACGCCCTGCGCGCGCGCCTCGCCGACGCGATGGGGCAGGCGCGGCAGCGCCTGCAGGCCCGGGGCCTGACGCCCTGGATCGCGCCCCGCGGCGGGCTCTACCTCTGGGCGTCGCTGCCGGAAGGCCTTGACGCCGAGGCGGTCGCGCGGCGGGCCCTGGCCGACGGCGTGGTGCTGGCACCCGGCAACGTGTTCAGCCTCTCGGGGAGCGCCGGGCGCTTCCTGCGCTTCAACGTGGCCCAGAGCACCGACCCGCGCGTCTACACGGTGCTGGAGCGGGCGATGGCCGAGGCGCGGCCCTACGCGGAAGCGGGGAGCGCCCGCTCCATCTCGATGGTGCGCTCCTCGCCGTAGTGACGGTCCCGGACGGCCCGATAGCCGAGCGCGGCGTAGAAGGGCTCGGCCGTGACGGAGGCCGGGACGGTCAGGGTCGTGACGCCGTCGTCGCGCGCCGCCCGCTCGATCGCGGCCATCAGCCGGCGCCCGACGCCGCGGCCCTGATGGTCGGGGTGGACGAACACGGTTTGGACGAGCCCACCCTCCAGGCTCGCCGTGCCGACGACGCACCCGGCCAGGGTGGCGACGATCATCGTCCGGCGCTGCATCAGGATCAGCACCCGGTCGGGCGAGAAGTTCAGCGCCACACGCGCGATCACCGCCTCGGAATAATCCCGAGCATTCGTCACGTGGAGCGCCGCGACGATCACATCGCTGATGGCTTCGGCGTCATCGACCCGTGCGGGCCGGATGGCGTAGGTCATCGAGACCCCTGACTTGGACCGCCCTACGGCGGCGGATCGGCTCGCAGCCGCGCACCGCTCGCTCAAACCATCACGTTAGGTCACGTGCAAAGTCCGGTCCAGCCTGCGCGGGGGTCTCGGCATGGTTGCCGTCGTTACCGGCCCGGCGGCACGTGGACCCGTGCGGGCGGCCAAGCCGCGCTCCGGGGACCGTGCGCGACCTTGGAGCGCGGGCGGCGCGAGGGCCGTTGGGCTGCGGCCTGTCATCAGAACACCCGGACGGCCGATGTTTCGATATGGTGCCGGAGCCGCGGATGGAGGCTGTCGCGCGTCGTGATATCAACGTCAACGTCGAGCTTAGCTTCAAGGAACAGCTTGATGTCGACGAGATCCAGGAGCGAGACGACGCCTGCGGGATCATATTCGATAAACAGATCGAGGTCGCTGTCCGCAGCGGCTTCGTCCCGCGCCGTCGATCCGAACAGGGAGAGTGCCGTCGCGCCGCGGGCGCGAACCGCCTCGGCATGGGAGCGAAGCTGCGCGATGGCGTCGTTGCGGGTCATGGCATCGACCATACCACGCGGTGTGCCGTTGAGGAGCCGGACAGACCGGTTTGACCCGAGTCGTCGACAGTGACGCGAAGCGTCGCGACCCCCGCCGGCGAGGGCGTTCCGGCCTTTTCGGAGGCGCGCTCGCGATCACCCTCCTCCCCGGTTGAGACCGGCACGTCGCGCGCCCGGCTGCGTTCGGGTATCCCCTCCCGCAGGTCGAGGTCGCCTCACCGTCGCCGCGCCACCACCTCCTCCAGTAGCGAGCGGACCATCGCCCGCACCGGCTCGGGCGTGGCGTCGCGATTGAAGGTCGCCTCGATCGTCTCGCGGATCACCGCCCCGTCGTCGGTCCGGGCGAGGTCGGTGGCGCTCTCGGCGGAGAGGAGCGACACGAAGGCGCTCTCCACCGGCGCCGCGGGCCGCGACGCCGCCACCTGCCGGCCCGTCAGGTCGAACACCTCCGCGCGGTGCGGCAGCGCCTCCTCGATCGGCGCGAGGTCCGGGCCGAGGCGGAAGGCGGCGGGCAGGTGGGTCAGGAGGTCGACCGAGCCGCGGGTGATCGTCCCCGGATTGAACCAGACCGTGTCGCCCACCCGCGCCAGCGGATGGCGCTTGTGCACGTGCCCGTTCACCGCGAGGTCGCAGCCGCGGATCGCCCGGGGCGGCACCGCCCCCGGATAGCCCGCCCCAAAGGCGAGGTCGTGATGCGTCAGCCACACCACCCGATCCGCCGCGAGCAGGCCGCGCGCATCCTCGGGGATCGCCTGCCCGTAGGGCGTGGCGCCGAGGCCGAGGCGCAGGTCGGGCAGCGCGTAATGCGCCGCCGGGCCGGATTCGGGCACCACGTCGAGGACGTCGCTCACCGCGAGCACCGCGAGGCTGTCCCCGTCCGACAGGCGGGTGTGGCGGATGTCGTGGTTGCCGACATTGGCCAGCGGCCGGTGGCGGAAGCCCTTCAGGATGCGGATGAGCCGCGCCTTCAGGCTCTCGTCGGGCTCGACCGGGTGCTCGAACAGGTCGCCGAGCAGCACCGGCGCGAGGTCGCCCGCATTGGCCAGGGCGACGCAATGGTCGAGCTTGGCCAGCACCGGCCCCGGCCAGTCCGGATCCTTGCGCCGGCCCGGCCGCCGCGAGGAGACGTGAGGGTCGCCGATCAGCAGGAGCCCCGCGCACGCGACCGGCGGGGCGTCGAGGCGCTCGCCCGACAGGATCATGCGGCCTCCGGATGCTGCGGATCGCGCGCGGGACCGGGCGACGGATCGTGGCGGTGGGCGTCGAGGAGCGCGGCCGGGGCGGCGGGCGTGCCGCAGGCCGGGCAGCGCCCGCCGGTCCCGGCGAGGAGTGCGGCGGTCTCGGCCTCGACCGCGGCGAGGCCCTCGTCCGCCGCCGCTGCCCGCGCCTGCGCCGCGGCGAGCTGCCCGGCGAGGTCGCGCAGGCGCCCGGCGGCGCGGGCCTCGCGCGCGGTCTCGACGAGGGCGGGCGCCGCGGCGGGCAGCGCCGCGAGGCTGGCCGCCCGGCTCCGGGCCCGGGCGAGGTCGCGGGTGAGCCGGCCGAGGCGGGCGGCGTGGCGCTCCGGCACGGCGCTCGATCCCGGGACCGGCGCGGCGTCCGGCAGATCCGCGAGTAGGGCCGCCCGGGCCCGCGCCGCCGCGAGGCCGCTCACGAGCGCGAGGACGCGCCGGCCGGCCGCCGCGCGGTGGCGGGCCTCGGCGAGGTGCCGGCCGAGATCGGCGAGCGCCTCGGGCGGGGGCAGGGCGCCGAGGGCGCGGGCGCGGGCGGCGGCCGCCGCGCGGGAGGCCGCGAGCCGCCCGAGCTGCGCCGCCCGGGCCTCCATCGCCGCCGCGCGGGCCTCGCCGGCCGCGACCGCCGCCGCCTGCTCGCGCAGGGACGCCACGGCCCCCGCGAGGGCGTCGAGCTCCGCGAAGGGCGCCAGCGCCTCGGCGAGGGAGGCGAGCCGCCGCTCGCCCTCGCGCACGACGCGCTGGTCCTCGCTCACGCGCTCGCGCTGGAGGGCCTGCATGTCGCGGATGACGCCCGCCTCGCGGCCGAGCGAGAGCACGGCCGAGCGCTTGGGCGCCTTCTCGCCGAGGAGGAAGACCGGGAATTTCTGGTGCGCGACGTGGACCTCCAGCTCCTCGACGCGGGTGATGCCGAACAGCCGGTCGACCCAGCCGGGCACGTCCCGGCCGCCGGTCTCCAGCCGGGCGCCCTCGTGCAGGACGAGGGACCCGTCCGGCTCGTGCAGGGACCACAGGTTGACGGGCGAGCGCCGGACCTGGCGCACGAAGCGCAGGATCCGCCCGCCCGCGACCCCGATCTCGATCCGGGCGGCCGGCTTGCCGGCCCGCACCAGCCCGTCCCGGGCCTCGCCGTAGAACACCGCCCGCAGGGCCCGAATCACCGTCGACTTGCCGCGGTTGTTGGGGCCGACCAGCGCGTTGACGCCGGGACCGAGGGGCAGCGTCGCGTCCGCGAAGCCCTGGACGTCGGTGAGGCGAACGAAGCGGAAACCCGGCGCGTCGGGCGACCACGCGGCGGCGCACTCCTCCGCCGGCCCGTCGATGAGCACGCCGCTCCCCGGCTCGCCCCCGATCCGGCTCACGCGCGTGCCGGTGCCGAAACCCGAGACGTCGTGGTGGGAGATGGCCAGGCATTGCAGCCCGAGCCGCGCCGCCCCGTCCTCCAGCACCCGGTAGAAGGCCGGCACCCGTTCGGGCGCGATCCAGCAATCGGCCTCGTCGAGGGCGACGAAGCGCCCGACCCCGGCCTTCACCACCGCGATCAGCCGCAGGCCCATGCCGACCACGTTGGTCATGGCCCCGCCATTGTCCTCCAGCACGTCCTCGCGGCCCCCGTCCGGGCGCAGGAGGCCGATATCGAGGGCCGGCAGGCCGCGCTCGGTGGTGAGTTCGAGGGAGACCGGCTTCTCCCCCGGCAGCACCTCCTGCACCACCGCCGAGAGCAGCGCCTCGAACCGCGCGAGGCTGCGCTGGTGCGTGTCCCGCTGCAGGTCGCGCAGGCAGAGGTCGACGGCGTCGCGCAGGTCGAGCCGCCCCTTGGCGGAGGCGACCGCGCGGACGAGCCCGTCCCGCTCCTCCTGCAGGGCGCGGCGCCGGGTCTGCGCGGACGCGAGCGCGCGGCCGAGCCGCTCGACGGCCGGAAAACCTGCCTCCGGCGCCATCAGCGGGGCTCGGCGAGGCCGGCGAGCCTCTCCTCCACGTCCCTCAGCGCCCGCGCGAAGGCCTCGACCCGGCGGGCATTCTCGGACCGCGTCTCCTCGATCATCCGCAGGATCGCGGCCTCGTCGTCCGTGCCGAGCTCCTCGCGGGCCTGGGCGCGGGCCGCCTCCAATTCGGCGCTCAGCCGCTCCACGTCGCTCTCCGCCCGGATGCGCTCCGCCCGCAGCCGCTCGTACTCGGGCCGCAGGCCCTCCAGCCGCCGCAGCGCCTCGCTCTCCTGGCTCGCTCCTTGGCTCGTACCCTGGCTCGTCCGGCTCCGCTCCATGCTCCTCCCCGTCGCGCTCTCCGTGACAGGTGGCGTCGCCCGCCCGGCCGCGCCAGGGGCGCGCACCCGTCATCGTTCAGGGATTGTTCGCATCCGGCCATTGACCTGCGTGACGAATGAGACCAATGTTCCGCATCTGTTCCAAACACCGGGCGCCGGCGCGACGCGGCACGGCCCCGCAGCGGATCCCGGGAGGCCTGATCATGGCGGCGACCTGCCTCGACGACGCGGCTCTGTTCGAGAACCGGGACTGGGTGTTGTCGCAGGACGGCCTGGAGCACCGGGCGACCGGCTACTTCATCGACCGGGAGGCGCTCGGCGCCAAGCGGCCGGACGGCCACTGGGAATGGCCGCTGCACCTCTCCGAGAAGGCGTGGTGCGGGGTGCGCAGCTTCCGGGAGGCGTTCCTGGCGGCGCTCGACGCCTTCGGCATCGCGCCGGACCGCAAGCTCACCCTCTCCTTCGCGCTCGGCTTCGGCACGCGCCTGCCCGGCCCGGAGACGGAGGAGTTCGTGGCGCTCGGCGACCTCGTGCGGCTCGCGCCCCCGGCCCCCCGGAAGGCGGCCGCGCGGCGGGCGCCGCGGGCGCTGGCGGTCGGGGCGTGAGCGGCGCGGGTCGCGCGGCGCGGCCCTACCGGACCGTGACGTGGTACCGGATCTCCGTCGGCGTGCCGAACGGCCCGACGGCCTCGACGACGAACTCGTCCTCCCCGCGGTAATCCGGGGCGCTCGTGTAGGACAGGAGGGTCGCCGGCACCTGGCGGGTGTTGCAGCGCGAGCGCGGATTGTAGGCGGGGAAGTTCGGATACGCGCGACCGTACCGGACATCGAGGGTGCCGTGGCCGGGCGGCTCGATGATGTGGACCGTCATGGCTCCGGCCGAGGTGCAGTTCTCCTCGACGGCGGTGTAGGACGCGAACTTCTGCGGATGGCCGGCGACGGCGACCTTCTCGAAGGTTCGGGTCGGCCACGCCTCGGCGGGCCCTGCTTCGAGCAGACCGAGACCGAGGAGCCCCGGAACCGCGACCAGACTGGCGAGCCGCTTCATGGGAATCTCATGACGTTACGTCATGCACTCAGCCATGGTTTCGGGCGTTTGGCAACGGGGGGCCGGGCTTCGCGCGGGGGCCTCGCCGCGTGACCACGCCCCCTGCGGGGCCCGGCCCGGCGGACCCGCTCTCGGCCCGCAAGCAGCGCGTCAACGAGCGCGTGCGGCTCCTCGCCAACAACCTCGATCGGGCCTCGACGGCCTGCTTCACGGTCGGCGTCGCCACGCCGGTGGCGGGCTGGCTCTACAATGTCAGCGGCCTGCAGGCCTCGCTGGGCCTCGGCGTGCTGGGCCTCGGCATCGCCGGTTGGCTCGCGGCCGCGATGCTCCTACATTGTCTGGCACGACGCCTCCTCGACGGGCTCCTGCCATGACCGCCTCCGCGCTCCTCGCCTTCGGCGTCACGCCGCTGCTGGTCGTGACGCTCGGCTATGCGGCGGTGCGGCTGCAGGAGCGCGAGTTGGCCCGGGTGCGGCGCGACTTGTCCCTGCAGACCGTGCGGATGGCCCGGGCGCGCCGAGCGTCCTGAGGGAGCGCCGACGGCGAAGCCTCCTCCTCTGCGGCACGGCTGTCCGGGGAGAGCCGAGGCACTTCCCCCCTCTCCCGAGTGGGAGAGGGGCCGGGGGTGAGGGTGGCTCGGGTTCAGGATTGGTCTGAACCGTTGAGCAAGCAGCGGCACGGTTCAGATTTCTTGCTGCACCCGCGCCACCCTCACCCCTACCCCTCTCCCACTCGGGAGAGGGGATCCCGCGCCAAACTCGGATGCCGCCGGACTCCAGTCTTCATCGTAAGTCACCCCCCGGCGCGCGCGGCGCACGACATCGGAAACCCCGGCTATCGTAGGATCCCCGCAACCCGGGAGCACCGCGAGTCGCCGCTATGGAGCTGAAGTGGATTGAGGATTTCCTCAGTCTCGCCGAGACGCGCAGCTTCTCGCGCGCGGCCGAGATCCGGCACGTCACCCAGTCGGCTTTCAGCCGGCGCATCCGGTCGCTGGAGGTCTGGCTCGGGACCATCCTGATCGACCGCAGCGCCTACCCGATCACGCTGACGGCGGACGGGCGGCAGTTCCTGGAGACCGCCGAGGAGGTGCTGCGGCTCATGACCGTCAGCCGCGCGGAGTTCCGCAGCCGCGGCACCGGGTCGAGCCTGCCGGTCGTGGCGATCACCGCCCTGCACTCCCTCTGCCTCTCCGTCCTGCCCGGCTGGCTCGCGCGGATCCAGGAGGTCGTCGGGCCGGTCAGCAGCCGCGTCCTGCCGGAGAACTTCAACATCTGCGTCCAGGCCCTGGTCGAGGGCGGCTACGACCTGCTGCTAACCTACCACCACCCCGGCATCCCGATCCCCCTCGACCCCACCCGCCACGCCTTCCGGGTGATCGGCCGCGACAGCCTCGTGGCCGTGGCGTCCCCCCGCGGGCTGCGGCCCGACGCGGAGGGACGCCTGCCCCTGCTCCAGTACTTCCGCGGCTCCTTCCTCGGGCGGCTCGCCGGGATCGCCCAGGCCCAGGCGGGCGCGCCCGCGACTCACCCCGTGCACATCAACGAGAACTCCCTGGCCGAGGCCCTGCGCACCATGGCGCTCGGCGGCCACGGCGTGGCGTGGCTGCCGCGCAGCCTCGTCGCGGGCGAGGTCGCCGCCGGGGCGCTGACCGTCGTGAGCGCCGAGATGCCGATGGAGATCCGGCTCTACCGCAGCGCCGAGCGGAACCGCCCCTTCCTCGACCTCGTCTGGGACGCGGCCGGGGAGGCCACGGATAACTATTCCGGATCGGAATAACCGCGGTCCGACTCGGCATTGGCGCGCTCTCGGCGCCGGGTCTATCGAGAGCCCGCCCGGTGAGCCGGGCCGCCTCTCCGCCCGGGGACGGCGGCCCTCATCGGCCTCAACCCCTTGATCCGGAACGGCGCTCCGCCGCGGGCGCCCCCGCTCGGCCGCGTGCGCGGCCGGGCGCCGGATCGTCGCGACCCGCAAGGAGATCCGCCGTGACCCGTCCGACCGCCCCCACCCGCACCGAGCACGATCTCCTGGGCGACCGAGAGGTGCCGGCGGGGGCCTATTACGGCGTCCACACCCTGCGCGCGGTCGAGAATTTTCCGATCACCGGCACCGTGCTGGCGTCCTGCCCGGACCTGATCGGCGCGCTCGCGGCGATCAAGCAGGCGGCGGCGCGCGCCAACCACGAGCTCGGCCTCCTCGACGCCGCGCGACGCGACGCGATCGTGGCGGCCTGCGAGGAGATCCGCGGCGGGGCGCTCCACGACCAGTTCGTGGTCGATCTGATCCAGGGCGGGGCCGGCACCTCCACCAACATGAACGCCAACGAGGTGATCGCCAACCGGGCGCTGGAGATCCTCGGCCACCCGCGCGGCGCCTACGCGCAGCTCCACCCCAACGAGCACGTCAACCTGGGGCAGAGCACCAACGACGTGTACCCGACCGCGCTGAAGATCGCGGCGACCGGGGCGATCCGGCGCCTGCTCGCCGCCATGGCGGCCCTGCGGGGGAGCTTCGAGGCCAAGGCGGCGGAGTTCGCCGACATCCTCAAGATGGGCCGCACCCAGCTCCAGGACGCGGTGCCGATGACGCTCGGCCAGGAATTCGGCACCTACGCCCGCATGCTCGCGGAGGACGAGGCCCGGCTCGGCGAGGCGGCTCTGCTGATCCGCGAGATCAACCTCGGCGCCACCGCGATCGGCACCGGCATCACCGCGCACCCGGCCTATGCGGGGCTGGTGCGCGAGCACCTCTCCGCCATCGTCGGCGTGCCCCTCGTCACGGCCGAGGACCTCGTCGAGGCGACCCAGGATTGCGGCGCCTTCGTGCAGCTCTCCGGCGTGCTCAAGCGGGTGGCGGTCAAGCTCTCGAAGACCTGCAACGACCTGCGCCTGCTCTCCTCCGGGCCGCGGGCGGGCTTCAACGAGATCAACCTGCCGGCCCGGCAGGCGGGCTCCTCGATCATGCCCGGCAAGGTCAACCCGGTGATCCCCGAGGTGGTGAACCAGGTCGCCTTCGAGGTGATCGGCAACGACGTCACCATCACCTTCGCGGCCGAGGCCGGGCAGCTCCAGCTCAACGCCTTCGAGCCGGTGATCGCCTACAGCCTGTTCCGCAGCCTCGCGCACCTGGAGGCGGCCTGCCGGACCCTCGACGTGAACTGCGTGCGCGGCATCACGGCGAACCGCGAGCGGCTGCGCGCTGACGTCGAGGCCTCGATCGGCCTCGTCACCGCGCTCAACCCCTATATCGGCTACCGCAACGCCACCGCGGTGGCGGTGGAGGCCCACGCCACCGGGCGGGGCGTCTACGAGCTCGTGCTGGAGAAGGGCCTGATGCCCCGCGCCCAGCTCGACGCGGTGCTGCGCCCCGAGCGGCTGACCCGCCCGCAGGCCCTCGACCGCCCGGTCACGGCGGCCTGAACCCGAACCCGGGACCCGCGCCGCCACGCCAGCGGCCGGGTCCCGCCCCCTCGATACCCAACCACGTCACGGGAGGACACGCGATGACTCACGCCCCTGCGGGCGGCCATTCGGGCCGGCTCACCCTCTACACCGGTGCCGGGCTCCTGCTCGGCATCCTGGCCGGCGCCGTCCTGCACGGGCAGGCGGCCGGCCCCGCCGAGGCCAAGGCGCTCGCCGCGCATTTCACCCTCGTCACCGAGATCTTCCTGCGCCTGATCAAGATGATCATCGCGCCGCTCGTCTTCGCCACCATCGTCGGCGGCATCGCGAGCTTCGGCGACACCCGCTCGGTCGGCCGCGTCGCGGCCCTGGCGATGGGCTGGTTCGTCACCGCCTCGCTGGTGTCGCTGAGCCTCGGGCTTCTCGCCGCCAACCTGTTCCAGCCGGGCGCCGGCCTCGCGCTCCCCCTGCCGGACGCGGGCGCGCAGACGGGCCTGAAGGCCGCCTCGCTCAACCTGCACGACTTCCTGGCCCACGTCGTGCCCACCAGCATCGTCTCGGCGATGGCCGGCAACGAGGTGCTGCAGATCCTGGTCTTCTCGGTCTTCTTCGGCTTCGGCCTCAGCGCCCTCGACCGGCACCACGCCGCGCCGATGGTGCACCTCCTCGACGGACTCGCCCGGGTGATGTTCCGGGTCACCGACGCGGTGATGCGGCTCGCGCCGATCGCGGTCTTCGCGGCGATCGCCGCGGTGATCACCGTCCAGGGCCTCGGCGTGCTGGTCGATTACGGCAAGTTCATCGCGAGTTTCTACGCGGGCCTCGCGGTGCTCTGGGCGCTGCTGATCGGGGCCGGCTGGCTGGTGCTCGGGCGGGACACGCTGCGGCTGCTGCGGCTCCTGCGCGCGCCGATGATCGTCGCCTTCTCGACGGCGAGCAGCGAGGCCGCCTTCCCGCGCACCGTCGAGGTGCTGGAGCGGTTCGGGGTCCGCCCCCGCGTCACCGGCTTCGTGCTGCCGCTCGGCTACTCGTTCAACCTCGACGGCTCGATGATGTACCAGGCGCTCGCCGCCCTGTTCATCGCCCAGGCCTTCGGCATCCCCCTCGGCTTCACCGATCAGGTCATGATGCTGCTGGTCATGATGGTGACGAGCAAGGGCATCGCCGGCGTCCCGCGCGCCTCGCTGGTGGTGGTCGCCGCCTCGGTGCCGATGTTCGGCCTGCCCGCGGCCGGCATCCTGCTGATCATAGGCATCGACCAGATCCTCGACATGGGCCGCACCGTCACCAACGTGCTCGGCAACGGGCTCGCCACCGCGGCGGTGGCGAAGTGGCAGGGCGAGATGGAGGCCGCGCCCGAGCCGGCGGAGGCGCGCGCGGAGGCCGCCCTGCCCGGACTCGCGCCCGAGGCCGCGCCCGCCCGCTGATCCGCCGGGATCGCGGCGACGGCGGCCGGTCCGGACGGGCCGGCCCCCGTCGCGCCTACTCGGCGGCCTTCGGCGCCCGGCTCTCCAGGAAGGCGGCGTGCTCGGCCGCGAGGTCGCCCGACAGCGCGCGGGCGATCAGCGCCCGGGTCTCGGCCACGCCGTAGAGCGCCACGAAGGAGCCGAAGCGCGGGCCGCGGGCCTCGCCGAGGAGCGTGCCGTAGAGCGTGGTGAACCAGGTCTGGGCCACGCCGGGCCGCCCGTCCGGGCTCTTCGCCTTGCCGGACAGGTCCGGGTAGTGGCGCCGCCCGACCTCGTAGACCGCCGCCTGCAGCGCCTCCGGGTCGGTGGAGCCCGCATGCGCGCCGAGCGTCTCCGACAGGTCCGCGAGCGCCGCCGCGGCCTCGGCATCGGGCAGCCGGTACTGCTTCTCCGGGCGCAAGAAGTCCCGGAAGTAGCGCACCGCGTGGTGGACCAGCCGGTCGAGGCGCGGATGGGTCTGCGGCGAGGCGTCCGGCGCGTAGCGGCGGATGAAGCCCCACAGCACCGAGGGGTCCTCGGTGTTCGCTACGGCCACGAGGTTGAGCAGCATCGCGAAGGTGATCGCGCTGCCGCCGCCCACCAGCTCCGGCGCCGGTGGTTCGCCCGCGTGCAGGTGCCAGACCGGGTTGCCGAGCTGCAGCTTCGGCTCCTGGCTCGGAAACTTCTCCAGGAAGGAGAGGTAATCGTCCACGTGGCGCGGGATCACGTCGAAGTGCAGGCGCTTGGCCTCGCGCGGCTTGTTGTACATGAACAGCGCGAGGCTCTCGGGCGTGCCGTAGGCCAGCCACGCGTCGATGGTGAGCCCGTTGCCCTTCGACTTCGAGATCTTCTGGCCCTTCTCGTCGAGGAAGAGCTCGTAGTTGAAGCCCTCGGGCGGCTCGGCCCCGAGCACGCGGGCGATCTGGCCCGAGAGCTTGACCGAGTCGATCAGGTCCTTGCCGGCCATCTCGTAATCGACGCCGAGCGCCACCCAGCGCATGGCCCAGTCGGGCTTCCACTGCAGCTTGGCGTGGCCGCCGGTCACCGGGGTCTCGTACGCCTCGCCCGTGGCGGGGTCGCGCCACACGATGGTGCCGTTTCCGACATTCACCGCGTCGATCGGCACCTGCATCACGTGGCCGGTGACCGGGTGGAGGGGCAGGAAGGGCGAGTAGGAGGCCGAGCGCTCGGCGCGCAGCGACGGCAGCATCACCGCCATCACGGCGTCGTAGCGCTCCAGCACCCGCAGCAGCACCGCGTCGAACCGGCCCGACGTGTAGTAGTCGGTCGCCGAGGCGAACTCGTAGTCGAAGCCGAAGCTGTCGAGGAAGGCGCGCAGGCGCGCGTTGTTGGCCGCCCCGAAGGACGGATATTCGTTCGAGAACGGGTCCGGGATCCGCGACAGGGGCTTGCCGAGATGGCTCGCCATCATCTCGCGGTTCGGCACGTTGTCGGGCACCTTGCGCAGCCCGTCCATGTCGTCCGAGAAGGCCAGCAGCCGCGTCGGCACCGCGTCGCGGGTCAGCACCCGGAAGGCGTGGCGCACCATGGAGGTGCGCGCGACCTCCCCGAAGGTGCCGATATGCGGCAGGCCCGAGGGGCCGTAGCCGGTCTCGAACAGCACCTCGGCTTTCGGGCTCCGCTCCAGCCGGGCGACGAGCTTGCGCGCTTCCTCGAAGGGCCAGGCCGCGGAGGTCGCGGCGGCGTCGAGGAGGGCGGGGTCGATGCGAAGCGGAGCGGGCATGGTGTCTCGAGAGCCCCGGACGGGCGCGGGCGGGCGGGAAGGGTGAAGCCGGCACCCTAGGGAGTGGGGCCGGTCGGGTCAACGAAGGGCGCCCGGGAGACCTCCGCGAAACGTGCCGACATTGACCCTCAGACTGTTAGGCGCCACCTTGCAGACGTACGCCGTTCGTTCCTCAGCTAGATCGGTGTGAAACCATGAACAACACACTGAGCTACAAAGGCTTCGTTGCGAACGTGCAGTTCAGCGCCGAGAACGAAGCCCTCGTGGGGCACCTCACCGGCATCAACGCCATCGTGGGCTTCCACGCCGAAACGGCCCGGATCTGATACGGGCCTCCCACGATGCGGTCGACGACACCGTCGAGACCTGTGCGAGGATCGGCAAGCAGCCCGAGAAGGCGTTCTCCGGCAAGCTCATGGTCCGCATCGACCCGGCCGTCCATGCCGAGGCCGCCCGGGCCGCCGCCAGCGCCGCGAAGAGCCTCGCGCAATGGACCGAGGACGTCCTCAGGGCCGCGGCGAAGGGGGAGGCCTCCGCCTGAGGCGCCGCCCTCGCATCACGCCAGCGCCGGCTCC
The DNA here is from genome assembly GCF_054052225.1 of Methylobacterium sp. JK268. Taxonomy (NCBI): domain Bacteria; kingdom Pseudomonadati; phylum Pseudomonadota; class Alphaproteobacteria; order Hyphomicrobiales; family Methylobacteriaceae; genus Methylobacterium; species Methylobacterium sp. JK268. The sequence continues at coordinate 99,945 of NZ_JBSVZN010000022.1, forward strand.
GCCACCCGCACGTCCTCCCGCAGCTCTGCCAGGATCTCGTAGGAGCGCACCCGGGCGCGGTGGTCGTGGATCGCGGCCGCGACCATGATCTCGTCGGCCTTCGTCCGGTCGAGGAAGTCCCGCAGGCCCGCCCGCACCGTCTCCCGGGAGCCGACGAAGGAGCAGGCGAGCATGCGCGAGGCCTGCGCCTTCTCGGCGGGTGTCCAGTAGGTCTCGATGTCGTCGATCGGCGGCAGCAACTGGCCGCGGGTGCCGCGGAACAGGTTCGTGAAGGATTGCTGGGCCGAGGTGAAGAGGCGGCGCGCCTCCGCATCCGTCTCGGCCGCGATCACGTTGACCCCGACCATCGCGTGAGGGCGGTCCAGCTGCGCCGAGGGCTCGAAACGGGCGCGGTAGATCTCCAGGGCCTGGTCCAGGGCGTCGGGCGCGAAATGCGACGCGAAGGCGAAGGGCAGGCCCAGCATGGCGGCGAGCTGCGCCCCGAACAGGCTGGAGCCGAGGATCCACAGCGGCACCTGCGTGCCGGCGCCGGGCACCGCCTGCACCACCTGGCCGGGCTGCACCGGCCCGAGCAGCGCCTGCAGTTCCAGCACGTCCTGCGGGAAGCTGTCGGAGGCGGCCGGATCGCGGCGCAGGGCCCGCAGGGTCCGCCCGTCGGTGCCGGGCGCCCGGCCGAGGCCGAGGTCGATCCGGCCCGGATGTAGGGCGGCGAGCGTGCCGAACTGCTCGGCGATGACGAGGGGCGAGTGGTTGGGCAGCATCACGCCCCCTGCCCCGACCCGGATGCGCTGCGTCCCGGCCGCCACGTGGGCGATCACCACGGAGGTCGCCGCGCTGGCGATCCCGGTCATGTTGTGGTGCTCGGCGAGCCAGTAGCGGGTGTAGCCCAGCCGCTCCGCGGCGCGGGCGAGGTCGAGGCTGTTGCGCAGGGCCTCGCCGGGTGTCGATCCGAGGGGGATCGGAGCAAGGTCGAGGACGGAGAAGGGCGGCATCCCGGGCTCCCGTGGTTGGCGTGGCCCCTTGAGTGCCAAGAGATCTGGCGCGCGACCGCCCGTTGCAAGCGCCGCCCGGGCGGGCGTGGCATGCGCGGGGCTTAGGGCTCGAAAACGACGAATCGGGTCTCCGGCAGGATCGGCCGCGGTTCGCCTTCGAGCGTCGCCACCGACGGGATGGCGGCGACCGGCCGCGGCGTCAGCCTCTTGCGGCGGCGATCGGGCTTCCTGCGCCGCAGAGAACCGCGAAGGTCAAACGTCAAGCCTGTGGTCTCGACCGAGTCGGCCGCGCCGCCGCTTCAGGATCGCGGCAACCGGATCCGGCCGCGCGAGCAGGGCCAGGGCAAGGAGCCCCAAATCCGCCGTCGAGGTCACGCCGGTCTGCCGCTTGGCCGCCGCGACGAGGGCCGGCGGCGCCGGGAAGCTGACCTTCTCCGGGCTCTCCCCCGCCCGCAACTCCTCCTGCCGCACCTCTTCCAGGAGAGCCGCGTGGACCGGGCTCGAATCGACCTCGTCGTGCATCGCCGCACGCCTCCTCGCCAAGGAACAGATGGAGCAGGATGACGTCCCGAGGCAAGCCGTCCGAATGCCCTTTCGCCAGCGCTCGCGAGCGCCGCCCGCTCCGCATGCAGGACAGGGCGCACGACCATACCGTCTTTTCGAAAGGCGGACTTGCCGGTTTGGCTTGTTTCCGCGAGGTTGGATCAACGCAGCAAGACGGAAGCCCGAAACCGGGCGCCGACGGGAGGACATCCATGGCCGGCCTCTTCGATCTCACCGGGCGGGTCGCCCTGGTCACCGGCGGCAATGGCGGTATCGGGCTCGGCATGGCGGAGGCGCTGGCCGGGGCCGGGGCCGCGGTGGCGATCTGGGGCCGCGACGAGGCCAAGAACCGGGCCGCCGTCGCGCGGCTCGCCGCCGCGGGCGCGACGGCCGAGGCCTATCGCTGCGACGTGGCGGAGCCGGAGGCGGTCGAAGCGGCCTTCGCGGCGACGCTGGCGCGGTTCGGGCGCGTCGACGCGGTCTTCGCCAATGCGGGCGTGGCGGGCGGCGGCCGGCGCTCCTTCCTGGAGCGGGACCCGGCGGAGTGGCGGCGCACCTTCGCGGTCAATCTCGACGGGGTGGTGCAGGTGTTCCAGCAGGCGGCCCGGCACATGGCCGCGCGGGCGGAGGCCGGCGACGCCTATGGGCGGCTCATCGCCACGTCGAGCGTCGCCTCGCTGCTCGGCGCCGCGCGCAACGAGCATTACGGGGCCACCAAGGGGGCGCTGAACGCGATGGTGCGGGCGCTGGCGGTCGAACTCGCCCGCTACGGCATCACCGCGAACGCCATCCTGCCGGGCTGGATCGAGAGCGAGATGACGGCCGGCCTGATGAGCAACGAGAAGTTCGTGGCCAACACCCTCCCCCGCATCCCCCTGCGCCGCTACGGGCGCCCGGCGGATTTCGGCGGCATCGCGGTCTACCTCGCCAGCGAGGCCTCCGCCTACGTGACGGGCCAGGTCACGGTGATCGACGGCGGCTACACGGTCGCGTGAGGGGCGCTCCGATGCACCGCTTCGACGGCAAGGCCGTGATCGTCACCGGCGCGGGGAGCGGCATCGGCCGCGCCGCCGCCCTCCTCTTCGCCCGGGAAGGCGCCGCCGTTGCGGCGGTCGACCGGGCCGCGCAGGCCGTCGCGGAGACCGCCGCCGCCATCGGCGCCGAGGGCGGCCGGGCGCTGGCCCTGACCGCCGATGCGGGGCGCGAACCGGACGTGGTCGCGATGATCGCCGCGGCGGAGCGGGAGTTCGGCCGGCTCGACGCGATCTTCGCCAATGCGGGGATCTCCGGGGGCGCGATCCCGCTCCTGGAGCAGGAGGTCGCGCTGTGGGAGGAGGTGCTGCGGGTCAACCTGATCGGCGCCTTCCTCGCCGTGAAGCACGGGGCGCCGGCCCTGATCCGGCACGGGGGCGGCGCCATCGTCTGCACGGCCTCGGTGGCGGGCTTGAGGGCGAACGCGGCGGGCGCCGCCTACAGCGCCAGCAAGGCCGGCGTGATCAGCCTCGTCCAGACGGCCGCCGACGCGCTCGCCGGCACCGGGGTTCGGGTGAACGCGGTCTGCCCCGGCCTGATCGAGACGGGCATGACCGCCGGGCTGTTCACGGCCGCCCGCGCCCGGGGCCGCGAGGACCGGATCGGGCAGCTCAACCCGCTGCGGCGGGCGGGCCAGCCGGAGGAGGTCGCGGCCGCCGCCCTGTTCCTGGCGAGCGAGGCAGCCTCCTACGTGAACGGGCAGGCGCTGGCGGTGGATGGCGGGCTCTCCAGCACGCACCCCTTCGTGCCGCGGCGGTGAGTTTGCAGCGGCGCAGCGGCCCCCGGCGGATGAAACCGTGAGACCCGCGCTCTATCACACGCCCCCTTTTCCGGACGACTGCAGCGCCAGCGGAAGGAGATCCGGAAACCAGATGATGAATCGCCGCGAAGCGGCTCCGCATGCCAGCGACGGTGTTGAAGAGCGGACGCTTCGCGGAGTCTTGCGCTGGTTTCCGGGTCGCATTCCGCTGGCGCTGCATGCGCCCGGAAAAGGGGGGAGAGTTGGATGTGAACCTGCAAGACGTGGCACCGCCCCGCGAACCGGCTCCTCATGAGGCGGGCGGCCCCCGCGAGGGAGCCGCCCGCCCCGGAACTACCGGAGGAAGTCCGCGATCAGCGCCGGCGCTGCCGTGTCGAAGCCGACCACGTCGAGCATGCCGGCATCCTCCGGGTCCGCGATGCTGAAGCCGTTGGAGACGAGCCCCACGACCACCAGCTTCGCCGGGATGCCGGTGTGCTCCCGGTAGCGGCGCAGGGCCTCGACCGGGTGCACATCCCCCGCCCACGTCTCCGAGTCCGTGTAGACCACGAAGGCGTCGGCCCGGATCCCGCGCTCCAGCGCCCAGAGCATCGGCAGGGCGCAGTCGGTGGGACCGAAGGGCAGGTCCGCGGTGGCCGCCACCGCCGCGTCGAGCCGCAGCGACGGCCCGAACGGCAGCGGCGTCAGCCCCGTGCCGCGCCCGGAGGGACCGGCCGTGAAGCCGACCACCTGCCAGTGCTCCTCCGTCGCCGCGGTGACGAGCGCCATCGCGGCGGCGGCCTCGCGGGGCGTGAGCGGCGACCCGGCCACCGACCCCACGCTCATGGAGCCCGACACGTCGAGGGCGAGGACGAGCCGCCGGCCCGTGGGCGTCACCGCCCGGAACGCCGTGTAGAACGCCGCGTTGAGCGCCTCCACGATCGTCCCGACCGGCTCCCAGGTCAGCTTCCCCCGCTCACCCCGCCCGGACGCGTAGGTCCGGAGCGCGATGAGCAGCGCCATCGGGTGCAGGCGGGCCTTGAGGATCCGCTCCCGGTCCGACAGCGCCGCGCGCACCCGCTCGGTCCCCTCGGAGAAGGGCGCGAGCACCCCCGCGGCGGTGAGCCGCCCGAGCTGGCGCACCAGGGCGCCGATCGGCATGCCCTCGACCAGCGCCTCGTTCACCGCCCGGCTCCGCAGAAGCTCGGTCGGCAGCGCCTCCCAGGGCAGGCCGTGCGAGCGCACGAGCTGCGCCGCCGCCGCGCCGTCCACGCCCTCCCGCTGCACGGCCGCGAAGCCGTGCACCAGGGGCGGCAGATCCGCCGCGAGCGTGCCGCGGCAGATCCACTCGAACAGGGCGGCCCGGTCCGCCTCCCCGGCCTCCGGATGGGCGAGCCGCAGCAGGTCGCGGTGCGACCAGCCGTTCCGCGACCGATACTTCACGGCCTGGTAGGCGAGCACGTCGAGGGGCTTGTCCTCGTACCAGCGCGCCACCGCCCGCCGCAGCGAACGGCCCCAGCCGCGGGTCGCCCCGACGGCCTCGGCGAACTGGAACAGGTGCGTGCCCGTCCGGCAGACACGCGGCAGGGCCGCGAGCGCCGCGCGCCGGACCGCGAGGTCCTCGGCGCCCGCCGCCAGGGCCAGCGCGAAGATCGCCGGGTCCTGCTTGGGCGCCCGGCCTCCCGCGCTCACCGCCACGATGGTCTCCACCGCCCGCGCGCCATCCGCCTTCAGGCAGCGCAGCACCGCGCCCGCGTTCTCGCGGGTGAGCGCCCGCTCGCCCGCGTAGTAGGAGCCGCCCTCCGCGCCGAGCACCAGGAAGCGGTCGAGCCGCGTCCAGTCGTCGACCGGGAAGGCGTGCCCGCCGGCCGAATTCGGCACGGTGCGGGGAATGGGCTCCGACTGCGGCGTGCGCCGGAGCGAGAACAGCTTGGCGTAATCGAACATCGCTCGCTCCTCTTCGGGTGGCCGGGGCCGTTCGGGAGCCTGCTCCCGGACGCGCGCCGCGGCGGTGCGGTGGCGCATGCGGGGCAAGCCCGCAGGCGCCGGGCGGCTCCGGCCCGCGCGATGGCGGCGGGGCCGAAGACGATCGGGATCGGTCAGGGACGGCGCGCGCCGCACGGTCGTGGAGGTCGGAGAAGGTGTCCTGTCCGGAGCTCTGCCGTTGAGCTACGGGCCTCGCGGCCCGGCGGGTCTTGCACCCGCATCCCCGGATTCGCCGATAACCTTCGCCTGCCGGCCCGTGCGGGCCGCGCGGTCATGAGATGAGGAAAGGTCTTGGCGCTCTGCCGACTGAGCTACGGGCCTCGCGGCCCGGCGGGACTCGAACCCGCGACCTCCCTTTTGGCAAAAGATAACCTTCCCTCTCCGGCCCGCGCGGCCGTCGAGACGCGGATCGGGTCGTGCGGGCATGGGCTCGGAAACGGTATGAGCTCCGGACCTCGCGGCCCGGCGGGGATCGAACCCGCTCCTCCGCGCGGCGAACCGCGCGGCGCTCGACCCAGGGAACCGTCTCCGTTCGGCCCGCACGGGCCCGATCGGACAGATACTGTGGGAGGGGTGTGGCCTACCTGGACCTCAGCCGTCGCGGCTGCGTCGACAGGCCGGCATCGGTCGCCCTGGGCGCCCGAGCGGACGGGCGAAGGCGACGATCAGGTCGTGCTCGTTCATGCCGTTCTCCGTCCGCGAGGGACCCCAGGGTGGCGCGGTCGTGAGATGGCCCTCGGTGGTTGGCGCGTTGCAGGCGATAACCGAGTGCCTCCGGCCCGCGCCGGCGACGGGGCCTGCCGGTCATGACCGATCAAAGGTGGACTGGGCGTTTCGCCCCCGCGGCTCGCGACCGCGGACGTCCGGAGGGAGCGATAACCTTCGATCACCGGCCCGGCAGGCCGATGGCCGGGTGGATACGGGCGAACCGCGGCCGTGTCAACGCAGAACTTGAAGAATCTTTCAGTTTGCCCCATCTGGCAGCCATGGACGAACCCCGCATCACCCCGGCGCAGATCCGGGCCGGCCGCGGCCTGCTGCGCTGGACGCAATCCGTCCTCGCGGCCCGGGCCGCGGTCTCGGTGGTCACGCTGAACATGATCGAGAGCGAGCAGGTGGCCCCTCGTGCCCGCACCCTCGGGGCGATCCGGGCGGCCCTGGAGCAGGAGGGGGTGCGCTTCGTGGGCGACGCGGCGGAGGGGTTCGGGGTGCTGCTGCGCAGGCCAGCGTCGTAGGGCGGTTCGGCGGGTTCTGCGCACGCCGCGGCATCGTGTGCGGCGAACCAGCTCCACGTAGGTCGGACCGGGCGGCTCTATCGGCGCCGGGCAAGCCAGATCGTGTGGCCGCCGCAGGCCGGGTCCTCGACCGCGTGCGCCAGCACGTCGAAGCCGTTCCGGTCGAGCAGCGCCCGGTACTCGTCGCCGTCGAGACTGGCGTGGTAGAGCGGCTCGCCGCCGAAGCGGCCGATCGCCTCCCCGTGGGACGGGCCGCTCGTGAACATCAGCGCCGCACCCGGCGCTGCATGGGCGCGGAGGATCGGGACCATCCGTCGCTGATCCGCGTGGGACAGGTGGAAGAGGCTGTTCCAGGCGATGATGCCGTCGAAGCTGGCACCGAGCGCCATCGCCCGCATATCGCCGACGTGCCATGCCTGATCGGGCCGTCGCGCGCGGCAGAGAGCGATCAGCTCGGGAGCGGCATCGATCCCGGTCACGCGGCATTGCTGCCCGACGAGAAAGTCCGCGATGGGCTCGCCGCTTCCGCAGCCGACATCGAGCACGCGCGGCCCGGCGGGCATGAGCTGCAGGAAGCGGCCGAGCCAGGCAGCCTCCATGATCGGCTGCCCGGAGGATCGCCCGCGCCGCTCGGCCCAGGCCCGCGCGTGACGCCGGTAGAGGCCGACGACGGCCTCCGACGGGGGATTGGCCTCGCTCACCGCGCCCCCGCGACTTCCTCGAACAGCGACAGGATCACCGGGCGGCGATCGAGATTGTAGGTGGCGGCCTCGCGGGCGGCGCGGGCGATGCGCTCGCTCGCCTCGGCCAAAGCCGCCAAGCGCGCAGGCGGCTCGCCGAGGCGCCGGCCGATCTCGGCGGCGAGGTGGCGCTGCGCCGTGTCGAGGGCGGTCTCGTAGAGCGCTTCCGCCTCGCGGCCGCTCAGGCGTTCGGCGAGCGCCAGCACCCGGCGCCAGTCCGGCGCGGCGAGCAGCGCCTCGACCTCGCCGACGAGAGCGAGCGTCGCCGGATCGAGGAGGCCGACCGCGCGGGCCACCGAACCCTCGCTGAGCGCCGCCGCCCGGGCCAGCACCTCCGGGTCCTGCGCCGCGAAGGAGTCGCCGAGTCCGCGCAGCACCCGCACCACGTCCGCCTCGCTCAAGGGCCGCAGGGCGAGGCGGCGGCAGCGGGAGCGGATGGTCGGCAGGAGCCGGCCGGGGGCGTGGCTGACGATCAGGAACAGCGAGCGCGGCGGCGGCTCCTCGATCAGCTTGAGGAGCGCGTTGGCGCTGGCGAGGTTCAGCTCCTCGGCGCAGTCGACGATGCAGATCCGGTAGCCCGCGTCGGCCGAGGTCTCGGCGAAGAGGTGGAGCGCGCGCCGCGCCGCCTCGACGGTGATCTGAGTCGGAATGGTCTTGGCGCCGGGCGTCCGCTGGCGGCGCAGCACCACGAGATTCGGGTGCGCCAGCGTCGCGACCTGCCGGAAGGCCGGATGCGTCTCCGCGATGGCGAGCGTCTCCGGCACGCCCTGCCCGGCCCCGCGGGCGAGGAGGTGGCGCGCCACCCGGTAGGCGAGCGTCGCCTTGCCGATCCCGCGCGGGCCGCCCAGCAGCCAGGCGTGGTGCAGGCGCCCCGCGCCGATCGCGTCGCGGAAGGCGCGCTCGGCCGGTTCCTGGCCGATCAGGACGCCTTGCGCACGCGGGCGGGGCAGGCCCCGGATCTCGCCGGGTTCGACATCGTCCTCGACCTCAGGCGGCATGGCCGAGCTCCGGGAGCAGGTGCGGCAGGCGCCCGGCGACGACGGCGCGGATCGCGGCCGCCACCGTGTCGGGATCGCCGGTGGCGTCGACCAGGGCGCAGCGCTCCGGCTCCGCGGCGGCGATGGCCCGGAACACCTCGCGAAGGCGCTGGTGGAAGGACAGCGCCTCGGCCTCGAACCGGTCCTGCGCCCCCCGCTCGCGGCGGCGGGCGCGGGCGAGGCCGATCTCCGGCGGCAGGTCGAGGATGAGCGTCAGGTCCGGCCGCGTCGGCCCGACCACGACCCGCTCCAGGGCCGCGAGGCTGTCCGGGTCGATGCCGCCCGCCGCGCCCTGGTAGGCCCGGGTCGAATCCGCGAACCGGTCGCACAGCACCACGGCGCCGCGGGCGAGCGCGGGCCGGATCAGCGTGGCGAGGTGGTCGAGGCGCGCGGCCGAGAACAGCAGCGCCTCCGCGAAGGGCCCGTGGTCCTTGGCGGCGCCCGCGAGCAGCGCGGTGCGGATCCGCTCGGCCCGCGGCGAGCCGCCGGGCTCGCGGGTGGTGACCACCTCCCGGTCGCCCCGGCGCAGCAGGTCGGCGAGCCGCGCCACCTGGGTCGATTTCCCCGCGCCCTCCCCGCCCTCGAGCGTGATGAACACGCCCGGCCCCCGGCCTCCGCTCACGAGCGGTTCGTGAGCTTGGCGAAGGCGTCGCGCACCCAGCCGGTCCCGACCTCCAGGGCGGCGTCGAGGGCGCGCTGGCTCATCGTGCCGGTGCCGACGCCCTCGGCGGTGTAGAGGGGCATGTCCGCCACCTGCTGCTCGCCGCGGGTGATCCTCAGGCGCGCCACCTCGCGGCCCGCCTCGATCGGCGCCTTGAGGGGTCCCTGGTAGACGACCCGGGCGGTGAGCCGGTCGACCGAGCCGCGGGGCATCAGCACCCGCACCGGCTTCCTGGCCACCAGCGCGACCTTGCCCTTCTCGCCGCCGTAGGTGTCGATCTCCGCCACCGTCTCGCCGGGCGCGAAGACCTGCCGCGCCTCGAAGGCCCGGAAGCCCCAGTCGAGGAGCTTGCGGGCCTCGGCCGCCCGCTCCTGGGCCTTCTTGAGGCCGCTCACCACCAGGATCAGCCGCTGGCCGTTCTGCACCGCCGAGCCGGTCAGGCCGTAGCCGGATTCCTCGAGGTAGCCGGTCTTCAGCCCGTCCGCGCCGATATCCATGGTCAGGAGCGGGTTGCGGTTCTGCTGGCGGATCTTGTTCCAGGTGAACTCGCGCTCGGAGAACAGCTTGTACTCCTCCGGATAGGTCTCGATCAGGTGGACGGCGAGCCGGGCGAGGTCGCGGGCCGTCACCTTCTGGTCCGGGGCCGAGTAGCCGGTCGGGTTGCGGAAGGTGGAGCGGGTCAGCCCGATCTCGCGGGCGTGCCGGTTCATGATTTGCGCGAAATTGTCCTCGGTGCCGCCGATCGCCTCGGCGGCCGCGATGGCCGCGTCGTTGCCCGACTGCACGATGATGCCGCGCAGGAGGTCGGGCAGCTTCACCTTGCTGTTGACCTGGGCGAACATCGAGGAGCCGCCCCCGCCCGCCCCGCCGTGCTTCCAGGCGTTCTCGCTGATCGGGAACTCGCTGTCCTGATTGAGGCGGCCCTTGCGCATCTCGTCGAAGATCACCTCGACGGTCATCAGCTTGGCCATGCTGGCGGGCGAGAAGGGCTCGTCGGCGGCCTTCTCGTAGAGGACGGAGCCGGAATCCGCGTCGAGGAGGATCGCGTGCGGCGCCTGGCTCTGGAAGCCCTGGGCCAGGGCCGCCGTCGCCACGCCCGCCGCGAGCGCCAGCCCCATCGCGAGCCGCGCCACCGCGCCGCCCGCCCGTCCTGCCGTCAGCCTCATGCGCACACCGTTCCACTCACCCGGACCCGGCGCCACTCTGCCGCTACGGCCGGACCGGAGCAATTGCGGCGGAACGCCCATCCCGCCATGCGGTGTCCCGCGGCTGCGCCGCCCTCAGAGCATGTCGGCCATGCGGGCGCGGGCCGCCCTGCCCTTGCGGTCGGCCGGATCGGCGCCGTCGAGGCGCGCGGTCTGGCTGCGCTCGCCGCCGGGCCGGCCCGGGGGCAGCGGGCGCGCGCCGGTGAGCGGCAGGGGCGAGGTCAGCGGCAGCGGCCCCGGATGCGCCGCCCCCTTGGCGCCCGGCGCGGTGCGCGAGGCGGCGAGCATCGCCTGCGCGAGGGCGTCGCGGTCCTTGGCGGCGGCCGCCGGGCGCATCGCGGCCGGGAGGGGGCGCGGTGCGGGTCCGCGAGCGGGCTCCGCCGCAGCGAGGCGCAGGGGCATAGGGTGCTGCACCGGCTGCGGCGGGAGGGCGGGCCGCAGGGCGACGGCGGCGCGCACCGGTGCGGCGGAGGCCATCCGCAGGGGCGCGGCGGCGGGACGCGGCGGCGCCTCGGCCACCTGGACCGGCGCGGGCAGCGGCGCGACCCGCGGGCGCTCCACGATCGGGCGGACCGGCTCCGGCTCGGGCTCGGGCCGCCGGAACGCCAGCGGCGTCGCCGCCTCGCCCGCATCGGCCACCATCAGGTTGGCGCCGTAGGGGCTGCCCGCGGGCTGCCCGTCGGTGCGCAGGGTCGCCATCAGCTTGCGGTCGTCGCTGCCCGCGACCGAGGCCTTGCCGAGATACTCGACCCGCACCTTGGTGGTGCCGCGGCGGTGGAATTCCAGCGCCTCGGCCACGCGCTCCGAGACGTCCATCAGCCGGCCCTCGTGGTAGGGGCCGCGATCGTTCACCCGGACCACCATCGAGTGGCCGTTGGCGAGGTTGGTGACCCGCGCGTAGCTCGGCAGCGGCAGGGTCGGGTGGGCGGCTGCCACCGAGAAGCGGTCGAAGACCTCGCCGTTGGCGGTCTGGCGGCCGTGGAAGGCAGTGCCGTACCAGGAAGCGAGCCCCTCGCGGACGTAGCCATGGGGGTTCTCGCGGGGCACGTAGGTGTGGCCGGCGACCACGTAGGGCTTGCCCACCATGGCGCGGCCGCCGCCCTTCGGGATCGGGTCGTTCTCGCCGTAGAGCCGCGGGCTCGCGACGACGCCGTATTTCGGATCGACCTGCCGGCCGCCGCGGGCCGACGCCGTGGCGGTCGGCTGCGGGGTCCCGGCGCAATTGGCCGTCAGGAGGGCGACGCCCGCCACCGCCGCGAGCCGCAGGAGGCCGGCCGCGGCGCCGGCCTCACCGTTCGTGGATCCTGCCATGTCGTGTCCGGTCCCGCCTGCCCCCCCGCGCCGTCCGGTTTGCCCGGATCCGCCGCGGTCCGATCCGCGGCCCATCGGGCCACGCCACTTGACCGCCACGCTGCCGCGGTCTGGTGAAGGAAGGCTTGACGGGGATCCGCCGTCAAACGCCCCGGCGCTCCTCGCCCGGCGCGCGAGGACAAGAGGCGAAGTCCTTGGCCACGAAGAAGAAACCGGTGCCGGATCGCGGCCGACGGGCCCGGCGGCCGACCTCACCGCGCGTGGTGACACCCTCGGCCAAATGGCTCAGCGGACGGGATTTTCCGACCCGGGCCGGTCGCCCGGCGGCGGGATCCGCCGCCCACACCTTCGTCGTGCAATCGCCGCCTATTCAACCGGATCGGGCTCCTCGGAGCCGACGGGGGCGAGCCGAACCCAGGTGTCGAGGGCCCAGCGGATGCCGTGCCCGGCGAGCGCGGCGAGCGCCATGGCGCCGCCGAGGTTCAGGAACAGGGATGCATCCGTCATGGGTCGCGCCTCATCCGCGAGCGTTGCTCCGGGGCCGTCCAGAGGAGCGGCGGAGGCGGCGGGTCGCCAGTGCCGCGGCGCGACAGGTCGGGGCGATCCCGTCGGATCCGGCCCTCCCGTGGCCGATCCTCACGCAGTGTGGCCGAAAGGCCTTGCGGCGGGATGTGCGCGGTGTCACGGATTCGACATATCGCAACGCGCGACCGAACTTCCGTTACTTTACAAATTAAGACAATAACTTAGACGACATTTCTGAGACGCGACACGAGAGGGAGGTCGCGCGATGCGGGCGATCCGCAGGGGTCGGCGAACGCCGACACGGACCGAAGCGCCGGACCGCAACCGCCACACGCCAAGCGCCCGCTCTCCCGGACGACCGAAGCGTCGACCCATGGAGATCCGGGCACCGGCGCAAGCGTCGCGCAGCGGCTCCATAGGCCCGCAGCGGTGCCGAGAAGCCGTCGCGTCGCGTCGTCTCGCGCGGGGTTCCGGGTCGTCCTCCGCTGACGCCGCGGGCGCCCGGCCAGGGGTGTAGCGCCGGTTCGGCCTTCCGGCGCCCGGCGCGGCTCAGCCCCGGCGCTGGGCCTTCACGTAGGAGGCGATCGCCGACTGGCAGTTCTGCGAGAGCTTCGCCTTGTTCTGGCGGAAACAGGCCTGCACCTCCGGTCCGTCCGGGGGCAGGTCGCCGCAATAGGTCAGGTAATCCCCCGTGCAGTGCTGCTTGAGGAGGGCGCGGTCCGGCACCGGCGTCTGCTGAGGCGCGGCGAGCGCGGCGGTCGACGACAGGGCGAGCGCGAGGGCGATGCGGTGCAGCACGGGGAACTCCGGTACGAACCCGGTCGGCCCGGGCCCCGCGCTCAAACCAGAGGATCGCGACCAAAATGCGGGAGCGCGGGCATACGCCCCCGCGCCTCAGGCCCGCCAGGGATGCTCGGGCCGTTGCGTCTCGCCGATCGCCCGTCCGCCTCGGCCACGTCCTTCGGGGAGAGCGGTCAGGGCCGGCGGTAGACCCAGACCCGGGCCGGGGGCAGGTTCAACCAGACCTTGTTGGAGCGGCTCGCCGTGTAGGTCGAGGACCGCGCCGGGATCGGCGGCACCACCGCGTAGGTGAACTGCACGAAGGGCGCGTTCGGGTGCATCAGGTCGTGCACCTCCTGCAGCAGGTCGAGGCGCTGCTCCAGGGGCTTGGTGAAGAGCGGCAGGCTCGAGATGGTGGCGCAGGCGGCCTCGTCCACGACGCCGCGCAGCGTCTCGCGGATCCGGTAGGCGTCGCCCCGGATGATCGTCGCGCGGGGAAAGCGGCGGTGCAGGAGGTCGCAGAAATCCGGGTTGTACTCGACCAGGACGAGGCGCTCCTGCGCGATGCCCCGGCGCACCAGCGCGTCCGTCACAGGGCCGGTGCCCGGCCCGAGCTCGATCACCGGCCCCGTCATCCGCGGGTCGACGTAGGAGGCCATGGTCCGGGCGAGGAGCCGCCCCGAGGGCGTCACCGCACCCGTGACCAGGGGCCGCTCCAGCCAGGAGCGCAGGAACCGCGCCTCGTCCTCGAACAGGTCGCGCCGGGGGGCGCGGGTCAGGGCGACGGCTTTCGCGCTGGAGCGGCGGGGCGAGGGCAAGACGGTCGAACCCTTGAGGCAGGCGGAGGGTGCGTGACGGCTGTCGTCCAAAGGGACGCTGCCGTCAAGCCTTCAGCCGGCTTCAGAATCCCGCCGCCGGCCGCGCGGGAGAACGCGCGGCGCGTCCGCCGGTTCACGGAGAGGGCCCTCAGGCGCGTCCGGCGCCGCTCAGCCCGTCGAAGAACTCCTTCACCCGGGAGAAGAAGCCCGCGCTCTCCGGGTGATTGTCCGCGTGGGTGCCGTGCTGGTCGAATTCCTGCAGCAGCTCGCGCTGGCGCTTGGTGAGGTTCTGGGGCGTCTCGACGAAGACCTGGATGTAGAGGTCGCCGACGTCGCGGGCGCGCAGGACCGGCATGCCCTTGCCCTTGAGGCGGAACTGCTTGTTGGTCTGGGTGCCGGCCGGGATGCGCACGGTGGTGTGGGAGCCGTCGATCACCGGCACGGTGATCTCGCCCGAGAGCGCCGCCGTCACCATGGAGATCGGCACCCGGCAGAACAGGTCGGCCCCGTCGCGCTGGAAGAACGGGTGCGGCTTGATCGAGAGGAAGATGTAGAGGTCGCCGGCCGGCCCGCCGCGCAGGCCGGACTCGCCCTCGCCCGCCAGGCGAATGCGCAAGCCGTCGTCGACGCCCGCCGGCACGTTGACCGAGAGCGTGCGCTCGCGGGTGACCCGGCCGGCGCCGCCGCAGGCCGCGCAGGGGTCGTCGATGATCTCGCCGCGGCCCTGGCAGTTCGGGCAGGTGCGCTCGATGGCGAAGAAGCCCTGCGCCGCCCGCACGCGCCCGTAGCCGCCGCAGGTCGGGCAGGCCCGGGGCTTCGAGCCCGCCTTGGCGCCCGAGCCCGCGCAGACCTCGCAGGTGACGGAGGTGGGCAGCCGGATCGTCTCGGTCTTGCCCGTGAAGGCCTCCTCGAGGGTGATCTCGAGGTTGTAGCGCAGGTCCGCGCCGCGCTCGCGGCCCCCCGCGCGTCCGCTCCGGGCGCCGGGCCCGGGCGCGCCGCCCGCCCGGGCGTCCCCGAAGAAGGTGTCGAAGATGTCCGACATGAAGTCGCCGAAATCGGCGCCGAAGCCCGGCCCGCCGGGACCGCCCGCCCCCTGCGAGAAGGCGGCGTGGCCGAAGCGGTCGTAGGCCGCCCGCTTCTGGCCGTCCGAGAGCGTCTGGTAGGCCTCGTTGACCTCCTTGAACTTGATCTCGGCGTCCTTGTCCCCGGGGTTGCGGTCGGGGTGATAGGCCATGGCGAGCTTGCGGAAGGCGGATTTTAGCTCGCCCTCGCTCGCCGTCCTGGCGACGCCCAGCACCTCGTAATAGTCGCGCTTCGACATTCCCGTCCCCGACCCCGGTGGGCCCCGTCTCACAGGCGCACGGTCCCCGTCGCTGTCCGAGCGGCGGGGACCGTGACGGCCTCTCATCCATCAGGATTGCGCTCGGGAACCCCTCTCCCGGGTGGGAGGGGGGTCGGGGTGAGGGTGGCTCGGTTTCCGCAAGGCGACGGACCCGTTGAGCTGCCAGCGGCTCGGTCCCGTCTTCTTGCTGAAGCCTCCGTCCCTCACCCCTGCCCCTCTCCCACTCGGGAGAGGGGTTCCCGCGCCACATTCATGCGTTCGCCAAGATGAACCACGACAAATGCGGCGCGGTCAGGCCCGCTTCTTGTGGTCCTTGTCGTCGACCTCCTGGAAGTCGGCGTCGATGACGTCGTCCTTCTTGGCCTCGGCGTGGCCCTCGGACCCCGGCGCCGCGCCGCCCTCGGCCCCGCCCTGCGCGGCGTACATCGCCTCGCCGAGCTTCATCGAGGCCTGCATCAGGTCCGTGGTGCGGGCCTTGATGGTCTCGACATCCTCGCCGGCCAGCGCCTGCCGCAGGGCGTCGATGGCGGTGGTGATGCCGGCCTTGTCGGCCTCCGAGACCTTGTCGCCGTACTCCTTCACCGATTTCTCGGTGGCGTGGACGAGGCTCTCGCCCTGGTTCTTCACCTCGACGAGTTCCCGGCGCTTCTTGTCCTCGGCCGCGTTGGCCTCGGCCTCCTGCACCATCCGCTGGATCTCGGAATCGGAGAGGCCGCCCGAGGCCTGGATGCGGATCTGGTGCTCCTTGGCCGTCGCCTTGTCCTTCGCCGTGACGTTGACGATGCCGTTGGCGTCGATGTCGAAGGTCACCTCGATCTGCGGCACGCCGCGCGGGGCCGGCGGGATGCCGACGAGGTCGAACTGGCCGAGCAGCTTGTTGTCGGCCGCCATCTCGCGCTCACCCTGGAAGACCCGGATGGTGACCGCGTTCTGGTTGTCCTCCGCCGTCGAGAAGACCTGCGACTTCTTGGTCGGGATGGTGGTGTTGCGGTCGATGAGCCGGGTGAACACGCCGCCCAGGGTCTCGATGCCGAGCGAGAGCGGGGTCACGTCGAGGAGCAGCACGTCCTTGACGTCGCCCTGCAGCACGCCCGCCTGGACGGCCGCGCCGATCGCCACGACCTCGTCCGGGTTGACGCCCTTGTGGGGCTCCTTGCCGAAGAAGGTCTTCACCACGTCCTGGATCTTCGGCATGCGGGTCATGCCGCCGACCAGCACCACCTCGTCGATCTCGCTCGCCGAGACGCCCGCGTCCTTGAGCGCCTTGCGGCAGGGCTCGATGGTGCGCTGGATCAGGTCGTCGACGAGCGACTCGAACTTGGCGCGGCTGAGCTTGAGCGCGAGGTGCTTCGGCCCGGACGCGTCGGCGGTGATGTAGGGCAGGTTGATCTCGGTCTGCGTCGCCGCCGACAGCTCGATCTTGGCCTTCTCGGCCGCCTCCTTCAGGCGCTGCAGGGCGAGCTTGTCCTTGGTCAGGTCGATGCCCTGCTCGCGCTTGAACTCGGCCGCCAGGTACTCGACGATCCGGTTGTCGAAATCCTCGCCGCCCAGGAAGGTGTCGCCGTTCGTCGACTTCACCTCGAAGACGCCGTCGCCGATCTCCAGGATCGAGACGTCGAAGGTGCCGCCGCCGAGGTCGTAGACCGCGATGACGCCGGACTTCTTCTTGTCGAGGCCGTAGGCGAGCGCGGCCGCGGTCGGCTCGTTGATGATGCGCAGCACCTCGAGGCCGGCGATCTTGCCGGCGTCCTTGGTGGCCTGGCGCTGGGCGTCGTTGAAGTAGGCCGGGACCGTGATGACCGCCTGCGTGACCGGCTGGCCCAGGTAGGATTCCGCCGTCTCCTTCATCTTCTGAAGCGTGAAGGCGGAGATCTGCGAGGGCGAGTACTGCTTGCCGTCCGCCTCGACCCAGGCGTCGCCGTTGCTGGCGCGCACGATGTGGTAGGGCACGAGGCCCTTGTCCTTCTGGGTCATCGGGTCGTCGTAGGTGCGACCGATGAGGCGCTTGATGGCGAAGAAGGTGCGCGACGGGTTGGTGACCGCCTGGCGCTTGGCCGGCTGGCCGACCAGGCGCTCGCCGTCATCCGTGAAGGCGACGATCGACGGCGTGGTCCGCGCGCCTTCCGCGTTCTCGATGACCTTGGGCTGCGTGCCTTCCATCACGGCCACGCAGCTGTTCGTGGTGCCAAGGTCGATGCCGATGACTTTACCCATGGTGGGATCCCTCGTTGATGTTTCTTAAGCAGACCGCCGAGCCCCGAAGCAGCTCGGCCCATGGTGCTGAGGTGACGAAGATCGGTTGTGGCGGGCGGGAGCCGGCGAGCCCCCCGGGGAGGCCGGTGCGGTGCCCGCGCCGCACGCGATATAAGAATGCCCCCGAAGGCCCGCAAGGCGAGCGGAGCGGACCGCTCGGACGCCGCGAGACGTCCCGCAAGGCGTCCCTCCGTCAACCGGAAGCCGGCCCGCACGGCCAAGGCGCCACCAGAATGTTGCGGGCTTGCCACGCGCTCGCCACGGGGCGCATGCTACGGTCGAATGTGGTGCGGTCGGCCGCCCGGCGGCGCGCGCGCCCGCCGGCGGGGACCGCCGGGACGCGGGGTCCCCGCCCGGGCGCCGGGCTCCTCGTCCGCAGCCTGCTCAGGAGCCTGATGCCCGCGTTCCGCCCCCTGGTCCTGGCCCTCGCCGTGGCCGCCCTGCCCGCTCCGGCGCATGCCCAGAACTTCTTCGAGCAGCTGTTCGGCATCGGACGGGCGGCCAAGCCCCAGCCCGCGCCGCACGTCGCGCCGCCGCCGGCCCCCATGGACGCGCCACCGCCCCAGGACGTGCGCCCGGCGCCGCCCCCGCCGCCGAAGCCGGTGGTGATCCGGGTGCCCGGCGAGGACACGGTGATCGGCCAGGACCTGCAGGAGAACGGCAGCGCCGGCACGCTGCGGATCGAGCGTGCCGCGCAGGGCGGGCTCACCGCCCGCATCACGCTCGAGGGCACCAAGATCTCGCAGCCGACCGAATCCTGCCGGGTCTCGCTCAACAAGGGCGCGCCGGTGCCCCTCGCCGACCAGGGCCGTCCCAGCGGCGTGACGCGGTTCGCCTCCGCGGACCCGGTCTGCCCGCTGCGGATGGAGATCCTGGAGGGCAGCGTGCTCGTCACCCCGCTGACGGAGCCCGACGTCTGCGTCTTCCAGGCCATCGACTGCGCCACCACCCCGAAGGGCCTGTGGGGGCCGGGCCCGGCCGCCCTGGTGCCGCGCGCCCAGGAATTCGATTCCGCCCGCGGCGCCGCCGACCGCTCCGTGCGCGAGAACTACAAGGTGATGACGCAGCGCGCCCGCCGCGAGGACGTCCGCCCCATCGTCGCCGAGCAGGCGGCGTTCTCGGCGGACCGCGAGCAGATGTGCCGCGCCTACGCGCGCGAGGGGGTGCACGGCTTCTGCCACCTGCGCGTCACCGAGGCGCGGGTGCTGTCCCTGGCGACGCGGCTCGGCCTCGCGACCGGCAGCGCGAGCCCGACCGCCAGCAACGTTCCCCGCCCGGTCCGGCGCCGGCCGCCGCCCGCGGACGGCATGAACCCGGGCTTCGCCGACTCGCAGGAGTGAGGCCCGCGGTCACCTCCAGATGATCGCTGGTTCCGTTCTCGAATTGTCGTCAAGCCCGGAATTCGGAACCTTGGGCTTGGCGTTGAAAATTCGAGAGGAGGTGAATTGAAACCGGGCGGCATCGGCTCTCTCACGGACACCCCCTTTTCCGGACGACTGCAGCGTCAGCGGAAGGAGATCCGGAATCCAGCACAGGAATCTGCCGCGAAGCGGCTCCGGATGTCAGCAGCCGTGCTGACAAGCGGTCGCTGCGCGACGTCTTGCGCTGGTTTCCGGGTCGCATTCCGCTGACGCTGCATGCGCCCGGAAAAGGGCGGCGGTGGTCACCAGCTCGGCCCCCTGACCCCCGGCGGGCCGGCCGCACTCAGGCGTGGCCGGCGGTCGTCGAGAGCATGGCGGGCTCGATGCCGATCGCCCGCAGGGCGCGGTCGTACTTCGCGTCGAGGGCGGTGCCGAAGATCAGGTCCGGATCGGCCGGGCAGTGCAGCCAGCCATTCGCCTGGATCTCGCTCTCCAGCTGTCCCGCCTGCCAGCCCGCGTAGCCGAGGGCCAGGACGGCGTCGCGCGGCCCGGTCCCGGCCGCGATCGCCCGCAGGATGTCGACGGTGGCCGTGAGGCAGATGCCGTCGTCGATCAGCAGGGTCGACTGGTCGATGTGGAAGTCGGGGGAGTGCAGGACGAAGCCCCGGCTCGACTCCACCGGACCGCCCATCAGCACCGGCATGCCCCCGACCCGGTGCGGCAGCCGGATGGCGTCGTCGCGCCGGATGATGTCGAGCTGGACCAACAGGTCCGGCATGTTGAGGTCGGCCGCGGCCTTGTTGACGATGATCCCCATCGCGCCCTCGGCCGAGTGGGCGCAGAGGTAGACGACGGACCGGGCGAAACGATCGTCGGCCATGCCCGGCATCGCGACCAGGAGCTGCCCGTCGAGGTAGTTCTCCGCGGAGGGCTGGCCGGTCGCCGCCGTCGCGCCAGGATCGGAACGCGTGCGCATGCCGATATGCTACGCCCCGGCCCGCCATTGTCCATGCTCAAACCGGCGGTCCGGCCGCGGGACGACGTCGCGCGTCGCCGCCGGGACGCCCTCCCGCCGCGGGATCCCGGCGGCTCGCGCGAACGTTCCTGGTCCGGACCCGCCCGCGGCTGGTACGCTGCCCCCTCGCGAGGGCCGCCCATCGCCGGAGCCCGGCCCGACAGCCCGTCGAGACCACGACCCCGAGCCCGTGATTCAGACCCCGTGATGTCGCCTCCATGACCCGTTTCGCCCGATGACCCCTGTCGCCCGATGACCCCTGTCGCCCGATGACCCCTGTCGCCCGCTCGTGGTGCCGGACCGCCCGCCTCGCCGTGCCGCTCCTCGCCGCGCTCGCCGCGGCGCCGCCCGCCCGGGCGGCCTCCGCCTGGGCCTCGGGCCTGCACGCGCGGGCGCGGCTGATCCCCGGCGGGCAGGCGGAGGGCCAGCGCTATGCCGGCCTGGAGATCCTGCTCGACCGCGGCTTCAAGACCTTCTGGCGCGATCCGGGCGAGGCCGGCGTGCCGCCCGCCATCGACTGGTCGGCCTCGCGCAACGTCGCCGCCTTGGACGTGCTCTGGCCGGTGCCCCGCCGCCTGTCGGAGGCCGGCGACGTGGTGTTCGGCTACGAGGACCGGGTCGTGCTGCCGCTGCGGGTGGTGCCGAGGGATCCGGCGGCGCCGGTGGCCCTGCGCCTGCGCCTCGATTACGGCGTCTGCAACGCCATCTGCATCCCGGTGCGGGCCGACCTGTCGCTGACGCTCCCGGCCGACGCCGCGGCGGTGGGCGATCCGCGGGTGGCGGAGGCGGTGGCGGCCTCGCCCCGGCCGGTGCCCCTCGGCGAGGGACCGCTCACGGTGCTCGGCGCGACGCCCGAGCCGCCGGGCCTCGCCGGGCGGCTCTTCGTCGCCGTGCGGGCGCGGGTGCCCGGCGGCGCCCGGGCCGACCTCTTCGTCGCGGCCCCGCCCGGGTGGCTCCTGCTGCCCCCGCCGCGTCCCCTGCCGGAGGCCCCCGGCACCGTGCTGTTCCGCATCCCCGTGCTGGAGCGCCCGCCGGCGGCCTCCGACCGACTTCCCCTGAGCCTGATCCTGGCGAGCCCCGGCCAGCGCCCGGTGACCACGGAGGCCAACCTCGACACCCGCGAGTGGTCGCGCTAGAGCGGGGCCGGCTCGGCCGGAGCGGTGCCGCGGGCCGGGCGCCCCGCCCGGGCGATGCGGTGCCCGCGGCCGTCACCCTCGGGAGAGCACGATGACGATCCAGGTTGGCGATCACCTGCCGCAGGCGACCTTCCGCGTGATGACGCCGGAGGGACCCGCGGCCAAGACCACCGACGACGTGTTCAAGGGCCGCCGCGTGGTGCTGGTGGCGGTGCCGGGCGCCTTCACGCCGACCTGCCACCGCAACCACCTGCCGGGCTACGTGGAGAAGAAGAGCGAGATCCTGGCGCACGGGGTCGACGCGATCGCGGTGACCTCGGTCAACGACGTCTTCGTCCTCGACGCGTGGTCGAAGGCGGCGGGCGCGGAGGGCATCACCTTCCTGGCCGACGGCAACGGCGACTTCGCCAAGGCGGTGGGCCTGGACATGGACGGGACGGGCTTCGGCCTCGGCGTGCGCTCGAAGCGCTACGCGATGCTGGTGGAGGACGGCGTGGTGCGCGCCCTCAACGTCGAGGACACGCCCTCCAAGGCCGAGGTGTCGAGCGCCGACACCCTGCTGCGGTCGCTCTGAGCGGCCCGCCGGACCGGGCTTCCCCCCGCGATAGGGGGTTGCGCCCGGAAACCGGGACGGCTAAGACCCCCTCGCCTGGCGGCGCCCCGCGCCCCGCCGGGCCGTCGGAGCGTAGCGCAGCCCGGTTAGCGCACTAGTCTGGGGGACTAGGGGTCGTGGGTTCGAATCCCGCCGCTCCGACCATTTCTCTCCAGAGGGCCAGAGGAAGTCCCACTCTCTGCCCGGAAGCCAGTTTGCAAACCATTCTGCAAACTGGCGCGACGCACCGAGCCTGCGCTCAGCGGCCGGTTATGCGAGCCCTTCACCGCATCCTTTCTCGGCTGCCGTCCGGTCCCGCGGCCTCGCCAGCCTGCCGCCCGCCCAGCCGCCCTGCCCCGGCTATCCTGCGCGGCAGCGTGACGACCAACTCGGTGAAGGCGTTCGGCGCCGTCTCGACGTCCAACGTTCCGCCATGCTGCTTGACGACGATGTCGTGGCTGAGACTGAGACCCAGGCCCGTGCCTTCGCCCGCCGGCTTGGTGGTGAAGAACGGATTGAACATCTTCGCCCGCACCTCTTCGGGAACGCCGGTTCCATTATCGCGGATCCGAATCTCAACCCGGTCGCCGAGGTTGCGGGTCGCCGCCGTCAAGGTCGGCGCGTAGTCCGAGCCTGCCATCTCCTTGCGCGAGGCTACGGCGTAGAACCCGTTCGAAATCAGGTTGAGAAGCACGCGCGTGATTTCCTGCAGATGGAGATCGGCTTCGCCCGCTTCGGGATCGAAATTCTTTTCGAGCGTCACATCGAAGCCGGGCTTCTCGGCCCGCACACTCTGGTAACCGAGGTTCAGCGCCTCCTCCACCATCGCGTTGACGTCGACGCTCGCGCACTCGCCGGAGCCTTCGCGCGCATGGAGGAGCATGTTCTTGACGATGGAGTCAGCGCGCTTGCCGTGGCTCGCGACCTTTTCGAGATTCGAAGCGATCATGTCCATCAGTTCGTGCGCGTCTGCCTTCGCGTCCTCCGGAAGCGCCTTCAGAGTTTCGCGCAATTCTTCTATCAGTTCACGCGATACGGAGGCGAAGTTGTTGACGAAGTTGAGCGGGTTCTTGATCTCGTGGGCGATCCCGGCGGTGAGCTGACCGAGCGAAGCGAGCTTCTCCGACTGCACCAACCGGTTCTGAGCGTTGCGCAGATCGTCGAGCGACCGCTCCAGCTCCCACGTGCGGGTCTGGACTTCACCGAGCAACCGCGAGTTCTCAATCGCGATCACGGCCTGATCCGCGAAGGTTTGGGCGAGCTCGATGTGCCGCGTGGTGAACGAGCCCGGGTCGCGTCGCGCCAGCGCGATCGCGCCAACGATCGCTCCGTCCCGCTTCAGCGGCACGCCCAGCACCGCGCGACTGACCGTGGCGGCCAGAAGCGCCGGATCGTAGTCCGGTTCGAGCCGATTGTCGGGAACATGCACGATGTCGCCGGTCAGCAGCACCCGCGCGCCGACCGACCCGCGGCCCGGCCGCTGCGGTCGGCTCTTCAGCAGTTCCACGAAGTCCGGCTCCGATCCCGGATCGAAATGCGCCTGAACGTAGAAGGCGTCGTCGCGCCGAAGATAGATCAGTCCGCTGTCGGCACCCGCCAGCGGAGCCGCCGAGGCGATCAGCGTGTCGAGCACCTTTTGAAGGTCGAAGGCGGAACGGCTGATCGTCTTCAGGACCTCCGCCGTGGCGGTCTGCTGCGCGAGCGCTTCCTCGACTTCGCGCGTGCGCGCCCGTACCTCTTCGATCAATCGTGCGTTCTCGATGGCGATCACCGCCTGATCGGCGAAGGCGGCGACGAGATCGATCTGCCGCGGGCTCAGGGCGCCAGGCTCGGGCGCGCCGATCTGGAAAACACCGATCACGTCCCCGTCGCGCATCAGAGGAACGCCGAGCAGACTGCGGAACCCGCCCAGGCGAGGCGCGCTGCCGAAGGCGTAGTCTGGCTCGTTGGCGACGTCCTCCACGTAGGAGGCCGCCTGTGTCAGCAGCACGCGACCGGCGTTGTTGGCCCGCGTCGGCGCGGCGATGGGAAACGGATGTCCGCGCAGGAACGCCTCGAATTCGGGGTTGCCGCCGGCCAACGCGCGAAAGCGCAGGAAGCCGTCGCTGACGACGCTGATCGAGGCGATGGAGGCGCGGCAGAGGTCGCGCGCGGCTTCGACCAGAGTCACGAGCACGCCGTCGAGATCGAAGGCGGAGCGGCTGATCGCCTTCAGCACGTCGGCGGTCGCCGTCTGCCGCGCGAGCGATTCCTCGAGATCGCGCGTCCGCGCCTGTACCTGCTCGCGCAGACGCGCGATCTCGATGGCGATGACGGCCTGATCCGCGAAGGTCCGCTGAAGCGCGAGCTCGTCCCGCGTGAAAGGCAGCGGCCTGTCGCGAAAAACCATCAGGGCGCCGACGGCCCGGCCCTCTCGACGCAGCGGCGTGCCGCTCAACGCCCGGGCGCCGGCCGCGCGCGCCTCGGAGAGGCCGGGCCAGTCCGCCACGGACGCATCGGGATCGTCGAGGTCAGCGACGTGAATCGAACGGTCCTGCGACACCACCACGCCCGGCAGGCCGCCGCCGCTGGTGGAGGGAGAGGCTCGACCGACCCGCTGCGCGTTAGCGCCGACCCAGACTTGGCGCGAAGCCGCGTCGTCCGCCGCGAGATGGATCGAGACGCTCGTCGCGGCGAACAGCCGCGTGCTGCTTTCGATGATGAGGTGCAGAACGCGGTCAGCGTCGCCTGGCGCCTGCGCGAGGGCGCTCATGATTGCGGCGACCTCAGCCTCGAAGCTGCGCGCGACGCGCAGCTCGCCCCAGGCTTCGTCGCGCGCTTCGGTGGATGTTCTGAGACGCTGCTCGGCAGGGGGCGCCTGTCGCTGCGGCTCGTCCGGTTCGTCACCTTGGCGCACGGTCTCTGGATCCCGCCCGAGTCTCTGAGCTGTAGCTTAACCAAACCGGCTCGGAGCAGCCAGCAGCGCGGACTGCAGAGAGTGTTCCGCTGTGCTGACGCGATCATCGCCCGACTGCCCTAGATCTTGGCGGATCGCTGCACTAACCCAGTGGAGGCGTTTCCGGCGTCGCACACCCGGGACACAGTGAGGATCCAGACCTCGATCTGCCGGGCCGAGCCGCCACCGGCCCTGAGCCAGTGTCGCTCTCGTCCTGTTCGACGCAGGACGTGTCCATGCCGCGTCGCTCATCGTCCTGGCCGCCTCCACGTCGCTGCCGCTCTCGAACCACTCGGCTGCGCTGCTGTTGTCATGACAATATGACGCAGGCAGGTCTGAACATACGAAGAACGAACGCCTGTGAGGCGTTTTGCAGGATTCTCCTGCAAATTCAGCGATTGGCCCCTGCCTGGGGAACTAGGGTCGTGGGTTCGAATCCCGCCGCTCCGACCATTGCCACTCCGAGACCTCCGGGCTGCGAGGCCCCTCGGATCGCACGTCCCGGGGGACGAGCGCGGTCGAACGAGGAACCAGATCGGGGCGTGGAGACCTCGGCTCAAACCGACATCCGGCACGGCGCGGACCGGCCGGTTCGGCGCACCGCACCGGCGTAGCCGCCTCCATCCCCTTCCCGAGGTCGCGCATCCGGCCGGCCGCCGGGGCGGTCGCGGTCTCTTCTGGATCGTTCGCGGCGCTCGGGCCCAGCCGGGACGCGAACCAGGGCCTCACCGCCATCGCTGGGCGTGACATCCACGAGCCCCTCCCCACCGTCACACCGGACGGGTGGCGGACGGTCGAGGCTGTCTCCGACCTCCGCGAATTCGGCTCGATCGCGATCGATCAGTTCAATCGAGCTACATCTCGCGATCTTGACGGCCCCTCACCAGCCATGAGACGGAACCCCGATGACTTCAGGGCCCGCCATCACCACGACGATGCTTTCGAATAGTCGCACGATTATCAAATTTCTATTCCTACAACGCGCGCGTACCGGATTCCCTGTTAGGATCATCAGCCTTTGTGACGGAGAGTTATGATGCATGTTCGGCTGAACCAGGACAGCATTCGGTGGTTACTTGATCGGCGTATCTTCTCCACGGCGTCTCTGGAAACGAATCGTTTTGATGTCGGCGCCACCATCAGCTTCGATGAACAGACTTCCGTGGAACCTTACTGCGCGTTCCTGGAAGGCGGCTCCCTTTGCGAGATGGGCGCGTTCTCCTACAGCTGGTCTTACCTTGAACCATCCATGAAGGTCGGCCGATACTGCTCGATCGCCGGAGGATTGCTGGTGCCGTTTCCTCGGCACCCGCTCGAGAAAATCAGCACCTCGTCGGTCTTCTACGACGGCCAGTTCAGCATCGCGAAACAGGCCATCATCGACCACAATACCAACTATGATAACTTCAGGCAGATCTCGAAGAAAGAGATGCCGGTGATCGGCAGCGATGTCTGGATCGGAGCCGGCGCCACCCTCATGCCGGGCCTCGCCATCGGCAGCGGCGCAGTGGTCGCCGCAAAATCCGTCGTCGTTAAAGATGTTCCACCATACGCGATCGTCGGAGGCAATCCCGCCCAGATCATCAAGATGCGTTTCAGCCAAAACACGATCAATAATTTGCTTGAACAACAATGGTGGCGGTATCATTTTTCAGAATTCAAAGATCTTGATCTCGACAATCCCGATCATTTTTCGAAACAGTTGGACAGGTTGATCAAGGCGGGCTTGCGACCGTATGAGCCGGATCGCATTTTCCTCGGCGAGATGCCGCATGATCGGATCTGAATGCATCCGTCAGCGCTGAGCGCGTCCCGCGCCTCCCTCCGGTCGGCGTTCTGAGGCTCAGGACCCGGAGGGGCCGCGCGGTCCGCCGGCTCCGGCATCGCGCCGCGGGACGAAGAGCTGAGACCATCGCGTTTCCGATTGAGCGTGCACAGGACAGCGCCTCATTCGCCAGGCGCGCCGCCATCGATCGCCTCTCCCCGCCGGATGTTTCCCAGTGAGCCCTCTCGCCATCGACGCGAACGGCCCGCGCCACGACGACGACAGCGCGGTCGAGCGCGTTGCCGATCGCTGCTCTCAGCTCGCGGTCGCGCAACACACCGGCGGCAGGCCCGCGATGGCCGCCGTCCTGCGCGGTCTCGGTCGCGATCTCCCGGTGAGAGCGCTGGCCATCGCCGTCGAGACGGCGCTCATCGGCGCGGACGCGCTGAAATTTCTCGACACCCGCGGTAGGTCGCGCCTTTCGATCACGATCGGTTATCAATCATCTTACGGCAGGCATGCTGTCCATCGCCGGAATCACGGCGGACGCGGGATCTCGGGCCGAGGGCGCCCTCGGTCGCCGCGCGAGGGCGGCGAGGGACGCCGTCGTTTCGACCGACCGGACGCCTCCGATGCCGGACTTGGACCAGATCCCCGGAGGCCGGCCGCAAAACACTGTTGCAGCACACGGCGCGCCGACATGACGGCATCATTGCTCCATTCCTTGTCATTACTTGCATCATATAGTCCATGAAGAGAATCATGACTGTTAGAAAAATAATCGTATCTCCAAATACAGAATAAGCCAGCTCGCCGCAGATCAATGTCAATTTTACTGAATTTTCACTTTCATTTCCTATTGACAGCTTTCGTTTCGAGATTGGGGCGGAGTCGTGACGTTTTTCTCTCGGGAATCGGCAGCATTGGCCGCCATCGACCGATCGCAGGGCCGGATCGAGTTCGACATGGACGGTCGCGTCCTTGCCGCGAACGATCTTTTCCTGGGCATGCTGGGCTACCGCTTCGACGAGGTGCGGGGCCAGCATCACAGCCTGTTCGTCCCGGCCGAGGAGCAGGATACGCCGGATTACCGCGCATTCTGGCAAGCCCTGCGGGACGGCCAGCCGCAGGCGCGCGTCTTCCGCCGCGTCGGCAAGGGCGGGCGGCGGCTCTGGATCCAGGCCTCGTACAGCCCGGTCCTGGGGCGCACCGGCCGCCCGGTGCGGGTGATGAAGCTCGCCACCGACATCACGGAGCAGCGCGACCGGGACGCCGCCCTCGCCGCCGAACTCGCGGCGGTCGGCCGCTCGCAGGCCGTGATCCACTTCGCGCTCGACGGCACCATCGTCGACGCCAACGCGAACGTCCTGCGGGTGCTCGGATACACCCTCGACGAGATCCGGGGACGGCACCACCGGATGTTCCTGTCGCCGGACGAGCACGGCACGCCCGCCTACCAGGCCTTCTGGCAGGCGCTCGCGGCCGGCGAGTTCCAGTCCGGGGAGTTCCGCCGCATCGGCAAGGGCGGCCGGGAGGTCTGGATCTTCGGCGCCTACAACCCCGTGCTCGACGCGGACGGCCGCCCTTGCGCCGTCGTGAAGTTCGCCATGGACATGACCGATCGCGTGCGCGCCCGGATGCGCCGGGCGGAGGGCCAGCGCGCCATCGACGCCGACCTCCAGGTGGCGGCGGGCGCGGTGGCGGCGGTGGACGGGCAGGTCCGCGCGGTGGCCGAGAGCACGGGCCAAGCGGCGTCGAACGTGCAGGCCGTGGCGGCCGGCGCGGAGGAATTCGCCTCCTCGATCGCCGAGCTGAACCGCCACGCCGAGGAGGCGAAGGCGACCTCGGACGACGCGGTGCGACGGGCGGAGCAGGCCGGCGCCACGGTCGCGGGACTGACCGCGGCCGCGGACCGGATCGGCGCGGTCGTCTCGGCGATCCACGGCCTCGCCGATCAGACCAACCTGCTGGCGCTCAACGCCACCATCGAGGCCGCGCGGGCGGGGGCGGCCGGGAAGGGCTTCGCGGTGGTGGCCGCGGAGGTGAAGGCGCTGGCCGAGCAGTCGACCCGCGCCACGGAGGAGATCGGCCGCCAGATCGTCGCCGTGCAGGACGCGACCAAGGACGCCGTCGGCGTGATCCGCTCCGTCACCGAGGCGATCGGGCACCTGAGCGGCATCTCGCTCAGCGTCTCGGCCGCCGTCGCCCAGCAGACCGCCGTCACCCGGGACATGTCGGTCAACATGCAGAGCGCCGCCACGCAGGTGGCCGAGGTTCAGGCCAGCATCGACCGCATCCGGCAGGCCTCCGGCGAGGTGGACGAGGTCGTCCGCAAGGTGGCGACCGCGGCGCGCGCGCTCGCGTGAGCGGACGCCCGGCGCGCGGTCAGGCGTCCTGGGTGTCCCGGGCCGGCACCTCGACGGGGCCGACCTGGGCCGCCCGCAGGCCCGCGGCCATGGCCTGGAGGCGCGTCTGGGCCTCCTCGGGCTGGATCACGCCGGCCGACATCACCAGCTTGGCCGCGTCGTCGACGCTGATCGGCAGTTCGATCACCTCGGCGCGCGGCAGGTAGAAGAAGAAGCCCGTGGTCGGGTTGGGCGCGCAGGGCAGGAACACCCCGACGTAGTCGCCGCTCGGCGGCAGGGCGGCCTGGACGTCCGGCCCGGCGGGCGCGGACAGGAACACCACCGACCACGTGCCCTTGACGGGAAACTCCACCAGGCCGACCGTCCGGAACGAGGTGCCGCTCGTGGAGAACAGGGTCTCGAAGACCTGGCGCAGGCCCCGGTAGAGGCCGGAGATCACCGGCGTGCGGGCGAGCAGCACCTCGCCGAACTCGACCACCGAGCGCCCGACGAGGTTCGCCGTGAAGGCGCCGAGCAGGGTGAGCGCCACGAAGGCGATCAGCAGGCCGAGGCCCGGGATGTTGAAGGGCAGGTAATGGTCGGGCAGGTAGGTGCTGGGGAGCAGCGGCTTGACCCAGCTGTCGATCAGGCTGACGCACCACCACGTGATGTAGATCGTGATGGCCAGCGGCCCGGCGACGATGACGCCCGTGAAGAAGTAGTTCCGCAGGCGCCCCCGGACGCTGACCCGTTTGCGGGGGCCGGCCTCGGGCTCCGGGATCGACGGAGACGGATCCTGCACGCTCACGTCCTCACCAGCGCAGGTGCCCCCTGCCCGCGCACAGGTAACGGTTTGCTGCGCTGCGCTCAAGGCGGAGCGACCCGGTGAGCCCCCGCGAGGACGCGACCGCCCTGCGCGACCTCGTCGCGTCGGCGCTGGCGGAGCCCGCGACGGTCTGGACCCTCGGTCCCTACGGGGCGGCGATCCGCATCGCGGCGCCGGGGATCCCGCTCGCCGGACGGCTCGGCCGCGCGGTGGCGGGCGGGGCGCTCGCTTTCGGGCCCCTCGGGCGACTCACGGCCGTCGCCTACGAGACCGCGCTCGCGGGCGAGGCCTGGAGCCACGCCGTCGCGCTCTGCCTCCCCGCCCGCGACCTCCCGGCCGGCGCGCCCGACCGGGTGACGGCGCTCGGCCCCGACCGCTTGGCGGTGCGCCCGCAGGATCGGGGGGCGCCGCTCTTCGACCTCGGCGTCGGGCTGCCGGGCCTGCGCCTCTGCCTGCGGGCGCCGGACCCGGAGGCCGCCGCGCCTTTGCGCGCCCGCTGCGGGTCGTCGGTCCTGGAGGAGGAGGATGGTCTCGCGGCCCTGCTCGCCCTGCCCTGCGACCGCGTGGCGCTGGCCGGCGCGCACCGGGCCGAGGCGGCCCCCGGGACCGGGCAGGACGCGCGGCTGCAGGTCCTGCCGAAGCTCCTGCGGCTGCGCCGCCGCCACGCCGCCACGGCGCCGATCCCGCCCGGGCTGGTGCCGATCGCGATGATCCAGCCGCCCCATCCCCTCGACGCGGCCGGCGCCTTCGACCGCGCCCGCCACGAGGCCTTCCAGGCCCTGCTCGCGCGCTGGGGCGATCCCGATCTCCTCGCCCTCAAGCGGCGCGCCTGGGCGGGCGAGCCCGTGCCGCCCCCCGCGAGCCGGGCCGGCCGGGCCGCGCTGCGGGTCGCGCGGGCGCAGGCCCACCACCTCGGCATAGGCCGGTCCGCTTCGGCCTAGGGCGGAAGGCCCGCTTTCGCGCCGCCTCGGCCCCGCGTACCACGACGGCGCGCGACACAAAAAGAAGCCGCCCCTCGCGGAGCGGCCCGAAGTCTAGGGAGGAAACGCCCATCGAGGGCTGCCGGACGCGACGCCATCGCATCCGGCATGTACAGACATAGACCGGAACCGAGCGGGCCCATGTGCGGGAGCGCACATCGGCCGCGCCCGCCTCAGGGCGGCGGCTGGCAGCGCTCGCAGAAGAAGGTCGAGCGCCCGGCCTGCACGATCCGCCGCACCGCGCCCCGGCAGCCCCGCGCCGTGCAGGCGAGCCCCTCCCGGTCGTAGACGCGGAAGACGTGCTGGAACCCGCCCTGGCTCCCGTCCGTCTGCGCGTAGTCGCGCAGGGTGGAGCCGCCGGCCGCGACCGCCTCGTTGAGCACGTCCCGGATCACCTGCGCGAGGCGGCCGGCGGCCTTCGTCGGCCGCCCCGCCGCGTCCGCGAGGGCGCCGGCCGGCATCTCGGGATGCAGGCGCGCGCGGTGGAGCGCCTCGCAGACGTAGATGTTGCCGAGCCCGGCGATCAGCCGCTGGTCGAGCAGCGCCGCCTTGACGGGCGTGCGCCGCCCCCGGAACAGCCGCGCCACCGCCTCCCCCGACAGTTCGTTGCCGAGGGGCTCGATCCCCATCCCGGCGAAGTGGCGGCAGGTCGCGAGGTCCCGGGCCGAGACGAGGTCCATGAAGCCGAAGCGGCGCACGTCGTTGTAGGTGACCCGCGCCCCGTTCGAGAGCCCGAACACGACGTGGTCGTGCTTGGCCTGCCCCAGCGCCCCGTCGAGGTAGAAGTCGCCCGGCGAGACCTGGCGCCCGTCCGGGAGCACCACGTCGAAGCGCCCGCTCATGCCCAGATGCATGATCAGCGCCTCGCCCGAGGAGAGGTCCGCCACGAGGTACTTGGCGCGCCGCGACAGGGACTCGACCCGCGCGCCCGTGAGGCGGGCGGCGAAGCGCGCGGGCAGGGG
This sequence comes from Methylobacterium sp. JK268, assembly GCF_054052225.1. NCBI lineage: Bacteria > Pseudomonadati > Pseudomonadota > Alphaproteobacteria > Hyphomicrobiales > Methylobacteriaceae > Methylobacterium > Methylobacterium sp. JK268. The sequence continues at coordinate 131,061 of NZ_JBSVZN010000022.1, forward strand.
AAAGCGCAGGTCCGGGCGGGCGAGATGGACCTGGGCGAAGCGCGCGCCGACGAGGGCGGGCTCCAGGCCCCGGCGCACGGTCTCGACTTCGGGCAGTTCGGGCATGGGACTCCGCGAGCGGGATGGGGCGGCTGCGCGAAGAACCGCACCCGAAAGGATCCCCGCCAGATGGTGATTCCGGCGCTCACCCGCTATGCAGGCGGCCGCAGGAGGGACCGATGGCCGCCGACGAGACCAGCACCGATTTCGGCTTCGCCCGCGTGCCCCTCGACGAGAAGCAGGGGCGCGTCAACGAGGTCTTCCGGTCGGTCGCCCGCCGCTACGACCTGATGAACGACCTGATGTCGGGCGGCCTGCACCGGGCCTGGAAGAGCGCGCTGATCTCGACCCTGCGGCCCTCGCGGACCCGGCCGTTCCGGCTCCTCGACGTGGCGGGCGGCACCGGCGACATCGCCTTCCGGACCCTGGAGGCGGGCGGGCCGGAGACCGACGTCACGGTGCTCGACATCAACGACGCGATGCTCGGCGTCGGGCGCGAGCGGGCGGGCGAGCGGTTTCCCGGCCGGATCGACTTCGTGGCCGGCAACGCCGAGGCGCTGCCGCTCCCCGACGGCACCTTCGACGCCTACACGATCGCCTTCGGGATCCGGAACGTGCCGCGCATCCCCCTGGCGCTGGCGGAGGCCCACCGGGTGCTCAAGCCCGGCGGGCGGTTCCTGTGCCTCGAATTCTCCCGCGTCGACGTGCCGGGCCTCGACCGGATCTACGACGCCTACTCGTTCCGGGTGATCCCGCGGATCGGCGAGCTGGTGGCGGGCGACCGCGAATCCTACCGCTACCTCGTCGAGTCGATCCGCCGCTTCCCGACGCCCGGCGCCTTCGCGGGCATGATCGAGGAGGCGGGCTTCGCCCGCGTCACCCACCGGCCGCTCTCGGGCGGGATCTGCGCCATCCATTCGGGCTGGAAGATCGCGTGAGAGATCCCGCCCGCGGAGCCCGCCCGTCGTGCTGAGCGCGATCATCCACCTCCTGCGCGGCATCGAGGTCGGCTGGGTGCTGGCCCGCGAGGGGGCGCTCGCCTTCGTGGACGCGGGCGCGCTGCCCCCGCACCTGCGCGCCTTCCTGCGCCTCGGCCGACGCTTGGAGCGCCGCGGCCTCGGGCCGACCGCCCGGCTGCCCAAGGCCCTGACGCGGCTCGGCCCCTCCTACGTGAAGTTCGGCCAGTTCCTGGCGACCCGCCCGGACATCGTCGGGGTCGCGGCCGCCCGCGACCTGGAGAGCCTGCAGGACCGGGTGCCGCCCTTCCCGCAGGCGGTCGCCGTGGCGACGATCGAGGAGACGCTCGGGCGTCCCCTCGGCGAGCTGTTCCTGTCCTTCAGCCCGCCCATCGCCGCCGCCTCGATCGCGCAGGTCCACCAGGCGCGGATCCGCGAGGCGAACGGGACCGAGCGCACCGTCGCCGTGAAGGTGATGCGGCCGGGCGTGCGCGAGCGCTTCGCCCGCGACATCCAGGCCATGCGCTTCATGGCCCGGGTGGTCGAGGTGCTGCGCCCGGAGGCCGAGCGGCTGCGCCCGCGCGAGGTGGTCGAGACCCTGGCCCGCTCGGTCGCCATGGAGATGGACCTGCGGCTGGAGGCCGCCGCGCTCTCGGAATTCGCCGAGAACATCAAGGCGGACGAGGATTTCCGCGTGCCCCAGCCGGTCTGGGAGCTGACCGGCCGCGACGTGCTGGCGAGCGAATGGATCGACGGCATCCGCCTCAACGACCGCGCGGCGATCGTGGCGGCGGGCCACGATACGGCGGCGCTCGGGCGCACGGTGATCCAGTCCTTCCTGCGCCACGCCATCCGGGACGGCTTCTTCCACGCCGACATGCATCCCGGGAACCTGTTCGTCGACCCGATGGGCCGCCTCGCGGCGGTGGATTTCGGCATCATGGGCCGGCTCGGCCTGAAGGAGCGGCGCTTCCTCGCCGAGATCCTGCTCGGCTTCATCCTGCGCGACTACCGGCGGGTGGCCGAGGTGCATTTCGAGGCGGGCTACGTGCCCTCCCACCACGCGGTCGACGATTTCGCGCAGGCGATCCGGGCGATCGGCGAGCCGATCCACCAGCGCCGCGCCGACGAGATCTCGATGGCGAAGGTGCTCACCCTGCTGTTCGACGTGACGGCTTTGTTCGACATGAGCACCCGCACCGAATTGGTGATGCTCCAGAAGACCATGGTGGTGGTCGAGGGCGTCGCCCGCTCGCTCGATCCGCGCCTCGACATGTGGACCACCGCCGAGCCGGTGGTGCGGACCTGGCTCGCCCGCAATCTCGGGCCGATCGGGCGGGTCGAGCAGGCGGGCCGCGCGGCCCTGACGCTCGCCGACGTGGTGGCGGACGCGCCCGACCTGTCGCAGCGCTTGAAGCGCGTGCTGATCCGCCTCGACGAGGACGGCCCGCGCGACGCCGCCCGCCTGGAGCGGAAGGTGCGGCTGGAGACGAAACGGGCGCTGTGGTCGAGCCTCGCGCTCTGGATCATCGCCGGAAGCCTGCTCGTCCTCGCCCTGCGCTGACGCTTCCGCGCGACAGGGAGGCAGGGTGCGGCCCCCGATCACAGAGGCTACCAGTGACCTTCGCACCGGATCGGGCGCTGCGAAGATCGCGGCCGTCTGCTATAGCGACGCCGATACGACCGGGGGCACGATGCAGCGATGGACGACGGCCGGAGGCTCCGACCGCTGGTTTTCGTCGCATCGAGCCGCAAGGACCTCATGGGGTTTCCCGACGAGGTCCGCCAGGATGTCGGGTACGCCCTCTACCTGGCGCAGCAGGGTGAGCGGGCACCGCGGGCGAAAGCGCTGAAGGGCTTCGACGGGGGCAGCGTGATCGAACTCGTCGAGGATCACGACGGCGATGCATACCGGTGCGTCTACACCGTGCGCCTTGCCACCGCGATCTACGTCCTCCATGCGTTCAAGAAGAAGTCGAAGCGCGGGAGCGAGACGCCGAAGCACGACGTTGACCTGATCCGTTCGCGCCTGCGGGAGGCCGAGGAGATGGAGCGCGCCGTTCGGCCCTAGCGGCAGCGGAGGAGACCGGGATGACGGACACGATGGATGCGGTCCAGAGTGCCTTCCACGCACTCGAGATGCCCGATGCGGACGACCTCGTGGTGAAGTCGCGCCTTCTCCGCTTCGTCGCCGAGGAGATCCGGCGGCGCGGGCTGACGCCGCAGGAGGTCGGAGATCGGCTCGGACTCGGCCAAGACGAGGTGACGGCGTTGACCGGCGAGCGGCCGAGCCGCTTCTCGGTGCCGATGCTGATGCGGCTCGTGGGCCGCCTCGGCTTCAAGGTGTCGATCCACGTCGAGGGCGGCGGGATCGCCTTCGACGTACCCTGCCAGGATGCCGCCTGATCGGCGCTTCCGCCGGATGCACCCCGCCTCCGAAGGACCTCATGACCCTCCCCCTCGCCCACCGCCGGGTGCTGCTCGTGATCGGCGGCGGCATCGCGGCCTACAAGTCCCTCGACCTGATCCGCCGCCTGCGCGAGCGGGGCGCGGCGGTCCGCTGCGTGCTCACCCAAGGTGCGCAGGGCTTCGTGACGCCGCTCGCCGCCGGCGCCCTCTCGGGAGAGCGCGTCCACACCGACCTGTTCGACCGCGACGACGAGGCCGATATCGGCCACATCAAGCTCGCCCGGCAGGCGGACGCGGTGGTGGTGGCCCCCGCCACGGCCAACCTGATGGCGCGAATGGCTGGCGGGCACGCGGACGACCTCGCCGCCACGGTGCTCCTCGCCACCACCCTGCCGATCCTGATCGCCCCGGCCATGAACGTGCGGATGTGGCTGCATCCGGCGACGCAGCGCAACCTCACGACCCTGCGGGGCGACGGCGTCGCGGTGGTCGGCCCCAATACGGGCGCCATGGCGGAGGCCGAGACCGGGCCGGGCCGCATGGCCGAGCCGCAGGAGATCGCCGAGGCCCTCGTCGCGCTCCTGGCGGCGCGCAGCCAGGCGGGTGCCCTGGCGGGCCGGCACCTCCTCGTCACCTCCGGGCCGACCCACGAGCCGATCGACCCGGTCCGCTACATCGCCAACCGCTCCTCGGGCAAGCAGGGCCACGCCATCGCGGCCGCCGCCGCCGCGGCGGGCGCCCGGGTGACGCTGGTCTCCGGACCCGTGTCCCTTCCCGACCCGCCCGGCGCGACGGTCGTCCGGGTCGAGACGGCCCGGGAGATGCTGGCGGCCGTCGAGGCGGCGCTTCCCGCCGACATCGCGGTCTTCGCCGCCGCCGTCGCCGATTGGCGCCCCGCCGCGGAGACGGACGAGAAGATCAAGAAGGGGCCGGGCGGGCCGCCCGGCCTCGCGCTGGTGGAGAACCCCGACATCCTCGCCACGGTGGCGCAGCGCCGCGAGGGACGCCCGCCCCTCGTGGTCGGCTTCGCGGCCGAAACCCACGAGGTCGTCGCCCACGCCCGCGCCAAGATCGCCCGCAAGGGCTGCGACCTCATCGTGGCCAACGACGTCTCGACCGGGACCGGCGTCATGGGCGGCGACCGCAACACCGTCCTGCTGATCGGTCGCGACGGCGCGGTCGAGACCTGGCCGACGCTGGGCAAGGACGAGGTCGCCCGCCGCCTCGTGGCCCACCTGGCCGGACTCGCCCGCGCCTGATGGCGCGCATTATATCGCAGGTCTCGATCCTTGGCGGGCAACGGATCGGCACTACACTTCCGGCCTCCCGCCCCGGAGGGCCCGATGCCCGTTCTCCTCGTCGTGGCGCTCGTCTGCGCCTCCACCCTCGACGCCAAGGACTGCACCCGCGAGACGGCGCAGGACGTGATCACCGCCCCGGCCCACTCGCCCCAGGAATGCCTGATGATGGGTCCGACGATGGTGGCCGGGGCCGGCCGCAGCCCGGATGCCAGCACCTACGTGAAGACCCTCTGCGAGCGGCGTCCCTGATACCACCGGTCATTGAAAATGACCTGTGGTTCCGCTCTCGAATTTTCGCCAAGCTTTTGCCTGGTATCGAAAATTCGAGATAGATCAACGGCCCGATGCGTCAGCATCCTGGGCCGTTGGTATGAACCCCTACTCGGCCGCGAACAGCCCGGGCGGCGGCGCGGCCGTCCCCTTGGGGTCGCCGGGGCCGGTCTCGAGGCCGAGGCTCGGGATCGCCACGACGCGGTTGCCGCGGAAATCCGTCCGGCAGACCACGGCGCCGCGGCTCTCCACGAAGGCCAGCAGCCGCCGCGCCCGGCCGGGCGAGCGCGAGCCGATGGCGCGGGCGAGCGCGTCGTCGGAGGGGCACGGGGCGCTGCTGCGCGCCGCGCGGGCCAGCAGCAGGAACAGCCCCTGCACCTCCTCGGGCAGTCCCGCGCAGGCGGCGAGCACGGCGTCGGCCTCGCCCTCCTGCTCCTCCGTGCCCTCCAGCCCGGCGCGGGCCACGGCGAGGCGGCGCCGGAAGGCCGGCAGGTCGAGGGGATCGCCGATCCGCCGCATCCGGCAGCGCACCAGGAAGTCCTGGTAGAGCACCGCCAGGGTGTGGTGGGTGGCGTCCGGGTCGGCGGCGATCTCGCGCAGGATCGCGGCGAGCGCGGCCTCGCGCTCCTCGGGTGCCAGGGCCGGCACCTCCTCGGGTTCCGCCTGGACCGGCCGGGCCTGGGCGAGCTGCTGCATCAGGTCGACGGACGAGGGCCGCGGGACGGGGCGCGGCGAGGGCACACGCACGGGCTCGTCGGCGCCGGGCGTGAGGATGAGGTCGCGCAGATCCTCCGCGGCGGGGACCGGCAGCGGCACGAGCTTGGGGCTCGTCGAGCGCGGCGCCGTCTCGACCGCGCCGATGCGCAGGGTGAGCGGGCGCTTCGACAGGGCCGGCCCCAGCGCCACGAAGGACCCGCGCTCCAGGTCGCGAAAGCTCTCGGCCTGGCGGCGCTCGAGGCCGAGCAGGTCGGCGGCCCGCGCCATGTCGATGTCGAGGAAGGTCCGGCCCATCAGGAAGTTCGACGCCTCGGCGGCCACGTTCTTGGCGAGCTTGGCGAGGCGCTGGGTGGCGATGACCCCGGCGAGGCCGCGCTTGCGGCCCCGGCACATCAGGTTGGTCATGGCGCCGAGCGACGCCTTGCGGGCCTCGTCCGAGACCTCGCCGGCCGCGGCCGGCGCGAAGAGCTGGGCCTCGTCGACCACCACGAGGACCGGGTACCAGTGGTCGCGCTCGGCATCGAACAGCCCGCCCAGGAAGGCGGCGGCGGCGCGCATCTGCGCCTCGACGTCGAGGCTCTCCAGGGTGAGCACCACCGAGACGCGGTGCGTGCGCACCCGCGCGGCGATGCGCTGCAGATCCGCCTCCCCGTGGGCGCCGTCCACCACCACGTGGCCGAAGCGGTCGGCCAGGGTAACGAAGTCGCCCTCGGGGTCGATCACCACCTGCTGCACGTGGGGCGCGCTCTGCTCCAGCAGGCGGCGCAAGAGGTGCGACTTGCCCGAGCCCGAATTGCCCTGGACGAGGAGACGGGTGGCGAGGAGTTCCTCCAGATCGAGGGCGGCGACCTCGCGGCCGCCCGCCACGCCCATCTCCACGCTGATCGTCATCACGGCTCCGCGGTCACCCGAACCGGGGTTCTAACACGGGCGGGCGGCCCCGCGATCCGCGCGGGGTGCAGGGGTCCACAGGGTTCGGTCGGATCCGTCGGTCCTGCGGCCGAGGCGCCACGGCGCGCCCGGATGCGCCAGGAGGCGGGCTGCGGCGGAGAGCCTTGTGAGAGATGCGCGGCTCGCGCAGGGTCCAACCATGATCACGCCGGCCGCGTTCGGGTGGAACGGCGGCCAGGAGCGCCGACATGGTATCCGTTGAGTTCCGCCTCGATCCCACTGCCCCGCCGTGCCCGTCGCCCGCGGAGGAGACCGCGCTCGACGCCTTGACGGATGCGGCGATCACCGCGGCGGCCGAGGCGGATCCGGACAACCCGCCGCTGACCGAGGCGGAGATCGCGCGCGGCCTCTTCGCCCGGGACGTCCGGCGGACCCGCAAGGGCCTCGCCCTGACGCAGGAGGGCTTCGCGGCGGCGCTCGGGATCCCGCTCGGCACGGTGCGGAACTGGGAGCAGGGACGGGTCCAGCCCGATCCCGCCCTGCGCGCGCTCATCCGCCTCGTTCACGACGACCCGCGGCGCGCCGTCCGGGTGCTCGCCACGGCGTCCTAAGATGAGACACCGGTTGTCCTGTGGATCTCCCCTTTTCCGGGCGCATGCAGCGTCAGCGGAATGCGACCCGGAAACCAGCGCAAAACTTCGCGAAGCGACCGCTTTTCAACACCGCTGCCAACAATAGGAGCCGCTTCGCGGCGAGTCCTGTGCTGGTTTCCGGATCTCCTTCCGCTGACGCGACAGTCGTCCGGAAAAGGGAGTGGGATTGAGCCAAACACCGAGACGGCTCGCTCTCATCCGCCGAGGTCAGCGTCGCCGGTGGAACCCGATGCGGGGCCAGCCGGATCAGAACGCCGTCAGCCCGGCCGAATCCGGCCCGAGCCGCGCCAGCATCCGCTGCCGCCAATCCTCGACCGGATCGTCGGCCTCGAGGAGCGCCCGCGCGCTCACGCCCCGCGCCCAGAGGAAGGCGCCCATCACGGCGCAATCGGCGTAGAGCGGCGCCGCTCCGCCGAGAAAGGGCTGCTCGCGGAGCACCGCCCGCACGGGCGACAGGGTCCGGCGCAGGACTTTGAGCTGCGCCTCGGGGTCCGGGCAGACCGCTTCCAGAGGCTTGCGGAACAGGGCCTCACGGGAGCGGCGGAAATAGTCCTTGTCGCCCTCGTCGAGCATCCCGTGGATGGCGGTGAGGAGGAGCGGCGCCAGCGCGGGATGCAGCACCCCGTCCGTCCAGTGGACGACGAACCGCGTGAGCGCCGCCCCGGCCGGCCCGCCGAACAGGCTCGGCCGGTGCGGATAGGCCTCCTCCAGATGGGCGGCGATGGCCGGCGAGAGGGCGATCGCCCGCTCGCCGTCGACCAGCACCGGGACCTTGTCGCTGCCCGCGAAGGCGATGGCGTCCTTCTCGGTGAAGCGCCAGGGCCGGCCCGCGAAGGCGAGCCCCTTGTGCTCCAGGGCGAGGCGGATCCGCCAGCAGAAGGGCGAGAAGCGCCGCGCCGGGTCGGCCCCGGCGAGTTCGTAGAGGGTGATCGCCATCGCGCCCCCTCAGCGCAGCACGAGCGCCGTGAAGGGCGGCACGTAGGCCTGCAGCATCACCATGCCGCCGACCAGGCAGGCGAGCGCGATCGAGTGCCAGAACACGAAGCGCAGGATCCGGCTCTCCTGGCCGAAATAGCCGGTGGCCGTGGAGGCGACGACAATCGATTGCGCGTCGATCATCTTGCCCATGACGCCGCCCGACGAGTTCGCCGCCGCCATCAGGATGCCCGAGAGACCGAGCTGCTCGGAGGTGATGCGCTGCAGCCCGCCGAAGAGCACGTTCGAGGCGGTGTCGGAGCCGGTGAGCGCGACGCCGAGCCAGCCGAGCAGCGTGCCGAAGAACGGGTACAGGATGCCGGTGCCCGCGAAGGCGAGGCCGAGGGTGGCGTCGACGCCCGCGTAGCGGGTGAGCACGCCGAGCGCCAGCATCGCCGCGATGGTGATGAGGGAGGTGCGCAGGACCCAGATCGTCTCGAGATAGGCCATGACCAGCCGCACCGGCCCGAAGCCCATGATGACGCCCGAGATCAGCGCCGCGATCAGCACGCCCGTGCCGGTGAAGGACATGTAGGTGAACAGGAACACCGCCGCCTCCGGCGCGGGCTTGGCCACCACCGGGGGCACCTTCATCACCATGTTGTGCAGGCCGGGCACCTCGTAGCGCCAGGTGAAGAGCGGGTTGACGAGATCCTTGAACCAGCCCGTGCCCCAGATCGCCACGATGACCGAGAGGATGATCCACGGCACCCAGGCCATGACGATCTCGCGCTGCGTGGCCGTCCGCGCCACGGCGGCGGCGCCGAGCGAGGCCGGCCGCGGCGGGGCGAAGGCCATGGAATCGTCGTGGGTGCGCAGGGCCGTCGAGGTCCAGATCTCGGCGGGGTGCCAGACCTTCAGGAAGGCGACGAGCGCGCCCATCGAGACGAGCGAGGCGCCGATATCGACGATCCAGGGATTGACGTAGTTCGAGATCAGGAACTGCGCCGCCGCGAAGGAGGCGCCGCAGACCAGCACCGCCGGCCAGATCTGGGCCATGCCGCGGAAGCCCGCGAAGACCACGATCAGCCAGAAGGGCACGAGCAGCGAGAAGAAGGGCAGCTGCCGCCCGATCATCGCGCCAAGGAGATAGGGGTCGTAGCCCGTGACGGAGGCGAGGCCCTGGATCGGCGCGCCGAGCGCCCCGTAGGCCACCGGCGCCGTGTTGGCGATCAGCGACAGGCCCGAGGCGGCGAGCGGCGAGAAGCCGAGCCCGATCAGGATCGCGCCCGTCACGGCCACCGGCGTGCCGAATCCCCCGGCCCCCTCGAAGAAGGCGCCGAACGCGAAGGCCACCAGCAGCAATTGGAGCCGCCGGTCCGCCGTGATGTCGGCGACCGATTGCTGCAGGGTCGCGAACCAGCCCTTCTCCACCGTCAGCCGGTAGAGGAAGATCACGTTGAGGATGATCCAGCCGATCGGGAAGAGGCCGGTGGCGATGCCGAAGGCCGTGGCCCGCGCGGCGAGGCCCGCCGGCATGCCGAACACCAGCGTGGCCACCAGCACGGCGATCACCAGCGCGATGACGGCAGCGATGTGGGCCTTCACCTTACCGCTGGCGATGAGCGCGAGGAGCGCCACGACCGGCACGGCGGCGGCCGCCGTCGACGCCCAGGCGTTCCCGAAGGGGTCGTAGACCTGGTTCCACATGGCGTTCCTCCCTGTTCTGGAGGGGGCGCTTAACAGAGGGTTGCGGAAGCCTCAACGCTCGCGCTTGCCGTGCGTCTTCGTCCTTCGGAGGGGGACGCGGCCGAAAATATTTGCTGCACCGCACTTGCTGCACTTGCGAAAGAGAGCCATCTTCCATCCCGTTGGATGGTGATGGGATGGTGCGTATGAGCGGGAGCGTCCAGGAGCTGCGGCCCCGGCCCGGCGACAGCGAGAAGATCACGGTGAATCTCGGCTACGTCGATCTGGGGCACGTGGACCTGCTGGTGCGCGACGGCTTCTACGCCAACCGCACGGACTTCATCCGCACGGCAATTCGCAACCAGATCGACCGGCACGGGGAGGCGACGCGCCTCTCGGTGGCGCGCAAGAGCGTCGAACTCGGGCTGCGCCACTTCGCCCGGGAGGACCTGGAGGCGGCCCGCGACGCGGGACGCCCGCTGGCCATCCGGGTGCTCGGGCTCGCCACGATCGCGCCGGACGTGACGCCCGACCTCGCCCGGGCCGCGATCGCCTCCGTGGAGGTGCTCGGCGCCCTCCACGCCAGCCCCGCGGTGAAGGCCGCCCTCGCCGACCGCATGCGCTGACCGGGGCGGCCCCGCCCCGCCGCGGAGGCTCCGCCTTCTCGCAACGGCACCGGACCGCGCGGCCCGGTGCCCTCTCCTCTCGCGTCCGCAGGACGAGGCTCAGATGCGCAAGACGATCCTTCCCGGAATGGCCGAGGCGACCCGCCTCACCCGAGCCGGGCGCCTCGGCGAGGCGCTCTCGGTGATCCAGCGGGCCGTGCGCGGCGGGTCCACCGACGCGCCGTCGCCCGCTCCCACCACGCCCGGCCCGAAGGCCAAGGCGGCCTCCAAGAGCACCGCCGCCCTCGGCACGACCGTACCGCTCCGGGTCCTTCCGGGCGGCACCCCGGCATCCGCGCGGCCGGCCCCGCAGCCGCGTCCGGCCGCCGCGTCCCGCCCGGCGGCGGCGCAGCGCCCGGCCGCGCCGGAGCCGCGCCTGTTCCCGGTGGGCCTGCCCGAGGGGCTACGCGACGTCGCCCGCGAGATCGGCCGGACGATCGGGCCGGTCCTCGAAGGGCTGGTCGAGCCCGCCAAGGCGCCGACCGCGCCGGGCGCCGGAGACTTCGTCGCGCGCAGCTTCGCCAACGCGGCCGGCCAGCGCGCCTACAAACTCTACGTTCCGCCGGGCTATCGCGGCCAGGCGGTGCCCCTCGTCGTGATGCTGCACGGCTGCACGCAGTCGCCGGACGATTTCGCGGCGGGCACCGGCATGAACCGGATCGCCGAGGCGGAGACCTTCCTGGTCGCCTACCCGGCGCAGACCGCCTCCGCCAACCACGCCCGCTGCTGGAACTGGTACAACACGGGCGACCAGCGCCGCGACCGCGGCGAGGCCTCGATCCTGGCCGGCATCGCCCGGGCGGTGATGGAGGAGTACGCGGTCGATCCGCGGCGGGTCTATGTGGCCGGGCTCTCGGCCGGGGGCGCGGCGGCCGCGAACCTCGCGGCGGCCTATCCGGACCTGTTCGCGGCGGCGGGCATCCATTCGGGCCTCTGCGCCGGGGCCGCGAGCAGCCTGCCGGCGGCCCTGCGCGCCATGCGGGAGGGGGCGGAGGCCCCGTCCCGGCCCGATCAGGTGCTGCCCACCATCGTGTTCCACGGGGACCAGGACGGGACCGTGCATCCGCGCAACGGCGCGGCGATCGTCGCGGCGACCGGCGCCACGCCCTTGCGCGAGGAATCCGGCGTCTCGCCGAACGGGCGGGCGTGGCGCCGCAGCATCCTGGCGGACGGGCGCGGGCGCCCGAGCGTCGAGCACTGGGTGATCCAGGGCAGCGGCCACGCCTGGTCGGGGGGCGACGCGGCCGGGAGCTACACCGACCCGAGCGGGCCCGACGCCTCCCGGGAGATGTGGCGCTTCTTCAAGGCGCATCCCAAGCCGCGGCGGTGAGAACGCGCGGGCCGCGAGAGAGGCGCGCATGTCCCGCTCCGAGCGCCTGCTCGACCTCCTGCAGCTGCTGCGGCGTCACCGGCAGCCGGTGAGCGGCCGGGCGCTCGCCGCGGAGCTGGGGGTCAGCCTGCGCACCCTCTACCGCGACATCGCGAGCCTCCAGGCGCACGGCGCCACCATCGAGGGCGAGCCGGGCGTCGGCTACGTCCTGCGGCCGGGTTTCCTGCTGCCGCCGCTGATGTTCACGCCGGAGGAGATCGAGGCCCTGGTGCTCGGCTCGCGCTGGGTGGCCCGGCGGGCGGACGGGCGCCTGCGCGACGCCGCGCAGAGCGCGCTCGCCCGCATCAGCGCCATCCTGCCGGCGGACCTGCGCGCGGAGATGGAGGCGGGCGCGCTCCTGGTCGGACCGGGCGCCGCGCGCGCCGAGGACGGGGTCGATCCGGCGCTGCTCCGCCGGGCGATCCGCGCCGAGCGCAAGCTCGCCCTCACCTATCGCGACGCGTCCGGGCGCGACACGCACCGCATCGTCTGGCCCTTCGCCCTCGCCTTCTTCGATCAGGTGCGCCTGCTCCTCGGGTGGTGCGAGCTGCGCGGGGATTTCCGCTCCTTCCGCACCGACCGCATCGCCGCGGCCGAGCCGCTGGACGCCCGCTACCCTGCGCGCCGCCAAGCCCTGATGCGGGACTGGCGCCGGGCGCAGGGCCTGGCGCAGGCCGATTTCTGATGCTGACGGAACCTGGCAGCAGCGCCCGCTAAGGCTCGCCCCGGTCCCAGCCGGGACGGAGCGAGCCCACGAGCGAACCGATGAGCCATCCCGAGACCGAGAGCAGCATCGTCCTCCTGTACGTCACCGACCCCGCGGCGAGCCGGCGCTTCTACGCGTCCGTCCTCGCGCGCGAGCCCGTCGAGGTGAGCGCGACCTTCGTGCTCTTCGTCCTGCCCTCCGGGCTGTCCCTCGGGCTGTGGGGGGCGTCCGGCGTGGCGCCGCGCCCCGAAGCGACGGGCGGGGGCGCGGAGCTCGGCTTCAAGCTCGCGAGCGCCGCCGCGGTCGACGCCGCGCATACGGTCTGGGAGGCCCGGGGCGCGCGCATCCTCATGCCCCCGACCGACCTCGATTTCGGGCGCAGCTTCCTCGCCGCCGATCCGGACGGGCATCGGCTGCGCGTCTACGCCCTGGCCGGATGAGGGGACGGCGCGTCAGCCCGCGACCGGGCCTTCACGGCGCGCCACCCGGTGCCGCTCGAAGGCCCGGATGGCCGCGACCACGCCGACGACGATGAGCACCGCGCCCGCCAGTTCCGGCCCGGTCGGCGGGCGCGCCTCGTACAGGATGCCGTAGATCAGCCCGAACACGCTCTCGCTGACGATGAGCTGCGCGGCGAGCGCGAGGCTGAGCCGCCGCGAGGCGACGACCCAGCACCAGGTCGCGAGCCACGAGCCGGGAATGCCGAGCAGCAGCGCCCAGGCGGCGAAGCGCAGCGCCTCGCCGCCGAGCGGCCCGGCCGGCAGCCATCCGCTCCCGGCCCAGGAACTGAGCGGCAGGAGCGGCAGCACCGCGAGCCCGGCGCCGAGGCCCTGCAGCCCCGTCCAGGGAAGCGGGGCGGGCGCCCGCTCCTGGCGCGCCGCGCCCTCGTTGAGGAGCGCGTAGACGATCCAGATCGCCAGCGCCACCGCCGACCACAGGATGCCCTCCAGCACCGCCCGGCGCGACAGGAGGTCGGGGCTGTCCGCCAGGGCGGCGGCGTTCACGGCGAGGAGCCCCGCCCCGATCAGCGCCAGGGGCCCGGCGAGCGCCCGCCACGGCAGGTCCCGGTCGCGCCAGTTGCCGAGCACGCCGAGCACCACCGGCAGTGCCCCGATGACGAGCGGCGGGATGACGGGCCCGGCGAGGTGCACGGCCCGCGCCGCGCAGATGAAGTAGGCCACGTAGCCGATCGCCCCGAGCGCCAGGCCCCGGGCCAGGAGGCGGGCCGGGGGCCGGTCCGGCCGGAAGCGCGCATCGAGGGCCATCAGGCCCAGCGAGGCGAGCCCGAACACCGCGTAGCGCGCGATGGCGAGGTCGACCATCGAAAAGGGGGCGACGGCGCGAGGCGCCACGAAGGTCAGCCCCCAGAGCGCGCCGGTAGTCAGGGCCGCCAGGATGCCGAGGATCATCGCGGCTCGGGGACTGCGCGGCGGGCGGCGCCGATCGGGAGGGCGTGGGTGGCGGGCATGCGTCGCCTTAGCGGCCGAACGGGCCGCGCGGTCAAGGGCCGCCGCGCCTCCGCGAAGCGTGAACCGGGACGATCTGGCAATCGCGTCCGATCGGCGTAGCATCCGCACCCGCCGCAGCAGGGAGGAGCCGATGACGACCCTTTTCGAGGAGCGCGAACGCGCCTTCGAGGCCTTGTTCGCCCACGAGGAGGAGATCCGGTTCCGGACCCTGGTGCGCCGCAACCGGATGATCGGGACCTGGATGAGCGACCGCCTCGGCCTCTCCGCGCCGGAGGGCGAGGCCTATACGCGGCGGCTGGTCGAGGCGATCGCCACGCCGCTCACCGACGCGGCGCTGCTGGCGCGGCTGCGCGGCGAGCTGACGGAGCGCGGGCAGAGCGACGCCGCGGCGGAGCTGCCGGGGCTGTTCGCGCGCGCCCAGGCCGAGGCCGCGCTCGCCGTCAAGGCCGAGGAGAGCCGGGCGGGCTGACGGCGCGCCTCAGAAGAAGGTCGGCCGGGCGGTGGCGGTGTGCTCCTTCAGCACCGCCCCGGAGGCCGGGTCGACCTCCTTGAGCACCACGTCGTAGCCCCAGAGATCCGCGAGGTGCTGGAGCACCCGGTGAGCATCGTCCTTCTGCAGCAGCACCCGGTTCAGCACCCGATGCTGCAGGATCAGCCGGCGGTCGCCCTCCAGGTCCACGTCGACCACCTCGATGTCCGGGTCAAGCCAGGCCACGTCGTATTGCCGGGCGAAGGCCCGGCGCAGGCGGCGGTAGCCGCGCTCGTCGTGGATCGCCTCCACCCGCAATTCCGGCTGGTCGGGATCGTCCACCACGTGGAACAGCCGCAGCTGGCGCATCAGGCGCGGCGACAGGAACTGCGCGATGAAGCTCTCGTCCCGGTAATTCTCCCAGACGTCGCGCAGCACCCCCATCGGGTCGCGGCAGCCGGCGATGTCCGGGAACCAGGCGCGGTCCTCCTCGGTCGGGTCGGTGGCGATCCGGGCGATGTCGGTCATCATGGCGAAGCCGATCGCGTAGGGGTTGTGCCCCCCGTAGTGCCGGTCCTCGTAGGTCGGCTGCCGGATCACGTTGGTGTGCGACTGCAGGAATTCGAGGTAGGAGGCCTCGCTGATCCGGCCCGTCTCCGACAGGCGGGTCATGATCTGGTAGTGCGAGTAGGTGGCGCAGCCCTCGTTCATCACCTTGGTCTGGCGCTGCGGGTAGAAGTACTGCGCCACGTGGCGGACGATGCGCAGGATCTCGCGCTGCCAGGGCTGCAGCCGCGGCGCCACCTTCTCCAGGAAGTAGAGGATGTTCTCCTGCGGCAGTTCCAGCAGGGCGCGGCGGCGCTCGGCCGAGAGGTTCGGGGCGTCGGCCTTGGCCTTGGCGGGGAGCGTGCGCCAGAGGTCGTTGTACATCCGCTCCTGGTGCTCCTGGCGCTCGCGCTCGCGGCGCTGCTCGGAGGACAGGTCGGGCCGCTTCTTGCGGGGATAGCGGTGCACCCCCTGGTTCATCAGGGCGTGGGCGGCGTCGAGCACCGCCTCGACCGCCCCGTGGCCGTAGCGCTCCTCGCAGCGGGAGATGTAGCCCTTGGCGAAGTCGAGGTAGTCGAGGATGCCGTCCGCGTCCGTCCACTGCCGGAACAGGTAGTTGTTCTTGAAGAAGTGGTTGTGGCCGAAGGCGGCGTGGGCGATCACCAGCGTCTGCATCGTCGCCGTGTTCTCCTCCATGATGTAGGAGATGCACGGGTTCGAGTTGATGACGATCTCGTAGGCGAGCCCCATCAGGCCGCGGCGGTAGCCGGCCTCGTGCTGGGCGAAGTGCTTGCCGAAGGACCAGTGCTTGTAGAAGAGCGGCATGCCGATCGACGCGTAGGCGTCGAGCATCTGCTCGGCCGTGATGATCTCGATCTGGTTCGGATACCAGGACAGGCCGAGTTCCGGCCCGGCGATCGCCTCGCAGGCATCGTGGATGCGCCGGATGGTGTCGAAGTCCCAGTCATTGCCGGTGAAGAGAAGCTCTCCGGCCCGGGCCAGGGCGGGCCGCGGCATCACCCCGGTGGTCGGTGCGTTCATCGGACCTCGAACCTCGCGTGTATCCCGGTCAAGCCAGGCTCCCCTCGGATTGCGGCCGTGTCGCGGCGGCTCAGACGCTGGCCGATTCCTGCCCGGCCTTGCGGGCGAACAGCTCCCGGAACACCGGGTAGATGTCGCGCCGGTGGTTGACCTTGCGCATGGCAAGCACCGGGTTCGTCTTGGAGACGGGCTCGTAGGTGCGCCAGAGCGTGGTGCGGTGCTCCACGAACCCCGCCCGCGGCCCGGTCTCGTCCCCCACCTCCAGGTAGGCGAAGTGCTGGCAGGCCGGCAGGATCGAGGAGCGCAGCAGCTCCTGCGAGGTCGAGGAATCGCTCGACACGTTGTCCCCGTCCGACGCCTGGGCGGCGTAGATGTTCCAGTCCTCGGGGTTGTAGCGCTCGGCGACGATCCGCTTCATCTCGACCAGCGCCGAGGAGACCAGGGTGCCGCCGGTCTCCCGCGAGCCGAAGAAGGTGTCCTCGTCCACCTCCTTGGCCTGGTCGGTGTGGCGGATGAACACGATCTCGACGTGCTTGTAGCGGCGCACCAGGAAGATGTGCAGCAGGATGTAGAACCTCTTGGCGAGGTCCTTCATGTGCTCGGTCATCGAGCCCGAGACGTCCATCAGGCAGAACATCACTGCCTGGGCGACCGGGCGCGGATAGGGCTCGAAGCGCCGGAAGCGCAGGTCGATCGGGTCGATGTAGGGGATGCGCTGGCTGCGGATGCGCAGCCGCTCCACCTCCTCGCGCAGGGCGACCGTCTCGGGCGCCTCGGGTGCGCGCGCCTCGGCCTCGGCGAGGTCCGCCTCCAGGGCCGCGAGGTCGTCGGTCTTCGGCCGCTTGAGGGCGATGCGCCGCGACAGCGAGTTGCGCAGGGTCCGGGTCAGCGCGAGGTTGGCGGGGGAGCCCAAGGTCATGTAGCCGGCGCGCCGCAGGGCCGGCGTCTCGACCACGGCGAGGCGGCGCTTGGCGAGGTCGGGCAGTTCCAGGTCCTCCAGGAAGAGTTCGAGGAACTCCTCCCGGGTCAGCATGAACTGGAAGGAATCCTCGGAATCCTGGCCGCCCTCCCCGGCCTGGCCGCCTCCGCCCCCGCTCTGGCCGCGGGGCGGGCGCTCGATCGTGTCGCCCTCGATGTAGGTCTTGTTGCCGGGCAGGATGTGGTCCTGCACGCCCGAGCCGGGGGCCCGGCTGAAGCGGGGCTCGCGCACGCCGTCCGCCGGGACGGTGACGCTGGCCTCCTTGTCGATGTTGCGGATGTCGCGGTCGCGGGCCGCCTCGCGCACGGCACGCTGGGCCACGTCGCGCACCCGGCGCAGGAAACGCTGCCGGTTCGCCAGGGACTTGCCGCCCGGATTGAGGCGCCGATCGATAATGTGCATCAGGCGAAACTTCCGATCACGCCATCTTACCCTACCGGGCGGCTCCCGGCATCAGCAACCGCGGGGAGCCGGGACACCGGCCCTCGCCCCGATCAGCCCGCCTGCTTCACGCGCATGTACCACTCGACCAGGCGGCGCACCTGGCGCTCGGTGTAGCCCCGCGCCCGCATCCGCTCCACGAACTCGCCGTGCTTCTTCTCGGTCTCGCTGTCCTTCTTCGAGCCGAAGGAGATCACCGGCAGCAATTCCTCCACCTGGCTGAACATCCGCCGCTCGATGACCTCGCGGATCTTCTCGTAGGAGGTCCAGGACGGGTTGCGCCCGCCGTGCTGCGCCCGCGAGCGCAGGGCGAACTTCACCACCTCGTTGCGGAAATCCTTCGGGTTGGCGATGCCCGCCGGCTTCTCGATCTTGGTGAGTTCCTGATTCAGGAGCTCCCGGTTGAGCAGCTGCCCGGTCTCCGGATCCTTGAAGTCCTGGTCCTCGATCCAGGCGTCCGCGTAGTCGATGTAGCGGTCGAACAGGTTCTGCCCGTAATCGTGGTAGGATTCGAGGTAGGCCTTCTGGATCTCGTGCCCGATGAACTCCGCGTAGCGCGGGGCGAGCTCGCCCTTGATGAATTCCAGGTAGCGCTTCTCGGTCTCGGGCGGCAGCTGCTCGCGGCGCAGGGACTGCTCCAGCACGTACATCAGGTGGACCGGGTCGGCCGAGACCTCGGTGGTGTCGTGGTTGAAGGTCGCGGCCATGACCTTGAAGGCGAAGCGGGTCGAGATGCCGTCCATGCCCTCGTCGACGCCGGCCGAGTCCTTGTACTCCTGGAGGGACCGGGCGCGGGGATCGACCTCGCGCAGGGACTCGCCGTCATAGACCCGCATCTTGGAGAAGACGTTGGAGTTCGGGTGCTCGCGCAGGCGCGAGAGCACCGAGAACCGCGCCAGCATCTCCAGCGTGCCCGGCGCGCAGGGCGCCGCCGCCAGTTCCGAGCCGGAGACCAGCTTCTCGTAGATCCGCTGCTCCTCGGTCACCCGCAGGCAATACGGCACCTTGATGACGTAGATGCGGTCGATGAAGGCTTCGTTGTTCTTGTTGGTCTTGAAGCTCTGCCACTCGGCCTCGTTCGAGTGGGCCAGGATGATGCCCGAGAACGGGATCGCCCCGATATTCTCGGTGCCGACGTAGTTGCCCTCCTGCGTCGCGGTGAGCAGGGGGTGCAGCATCTTGATCGGCGCCTTGAACATCTCGACGAATTCGAGAATGCCCTGGTTCGCCCGGTTCAGGCCGCCCGAATACGAGTAGGCGTCGGGATCGGCCTGGCTCAGGGTCTCGAGCTTGCGGATGTCGACCTTGCCGACCAGGGACGAGATGTCCTGGTTGTTCTCGTCGCCCGGCTCGGTCTTGGCGACGGCGATCTGGCGCAGGCGCGAGGGCCGGACCTTGACCACTTTGAACTGCGTGATGTCGCCGCCGAACTCGTCCAGGCGCTTGAGGCACCAGGGGCTCATCAGGCCGGTGAGGCGCCGCCGCGGGATGCCGTAGCGCTCCTCGATCGCCGCCCCCATGGTCTCGGGGTCGAACAGCACGAGCGGGCTCTCGAAGACCGGGCTCAGCTCGTTGCCGGCCTTGAGCACGTAGATCGGGTGCACCTCCATCAGGGACTTGAGGCGCTCGGCCAGGGACGACTTGCCGCCCCCGACCGGTCCGAGCAGGTAGAGGATCTGCTTGCGCTCCTCCAGCCCCTGCGCGGCGTGGCGGAAGAAGGAGACGATCCGCTCGATCGTCTCCTCCATGCCGTAGAATTCCGAGAAGGCCGGGTAGATCCGGATGGTCCGGTTCATGAAGATCCGGCCCAGGCGTGAATCCCGCGCGGTGTCCACGAATTCCGGCTGGCCGATCGCCTCCAGGATCCGCTCCGGGGCGCTCGCGTACATCAGGGGATCGTTGCGGCACGCTTCGAGGTACTCGGACAGCGTCAGTTCCGCGTCACGGCGGGCCTCGTAGCTGCGGGCAAAGGTCTGAAACAGGTCGCTCGCTGACGGCATTGGCATTCCGAACCCTCACGACATCGCCAGCTTCATCCTGTCCCGCCTCCAATGCAATCGATATCCCCATGTTTGTCGCAGTGCGGCGACGGTGGGGAATTGCGCAGGACGGGTGAGCGGGGCCATACGACACGGCTCGGACGCGCCGCCGGGACCGTGCTCCTGCGGAAAGTCGCAGGTCCATCAAGGCGAAGCCCGCCGCGACCGCGCGCACTGTGCCGGATCCGACACACCCGTTGCGGTTTTGCGGAACCGTTGCGGGGACGGTTCCGCCTTCGCTCCGCCGGGAAACGCGGGATGGGGTCCCGACGTTCCTCAGAGGTCGGTGGCGTCGCTCTTCGCATCGCTCTTGGCGTCGCCCTTCGAGTCACCCTTGGACTCGCCCTTGGCCTCGCCGCCGACCTTGATCCGGATCGTGCGGGTGACGGTAGCGCCGTCGGTGCCCTTCACCTCGACGGTCGCCTCGTCGGTGCCGGTGAAGCCCGCCTTGCTCTCGTAGACCAGCGCCTGGATGGTGGTCTCGGCGTTCGGGCAGCGATAGGTGGCGGGCGTCTTGGTGCGCCCGGCGCGCTGGGTCAGCGTCCCGTTCTTGGGCGCCGCGGTGACCTTCAGCTCGGGCTGGGGTCCCAGCGAGCAATCCTTCTTGAGGTTGGGCACGGCGAGCACGCGGATCTGCTTGCCGGTCGCGACGCTGCGCTCGATGGTCTTGGCACTCTGGGCCAGCGCCGGACCGCCGAGCACCGCGCCGGCCGCGACGAGCGCGAGGATGAGACGGGTCATGGGGATTCTCTCCGAGGAAGCTCCGCGGCAGGCATGTGGGGAAGGGGGCGGGGAACGTCGAGGGCCGCCCCGCCCGAACCCTCCCGCCCGTTGCGGGCTGCCGTGGGCACACATCTTTGTGCCGGCTCATCAGCTGACCGCGTCTGGAAAACACAACACTCCTCATGCTGAGGTGCTGCGGCGATCGAAGATCGCGCGCAGCCTCGAAGCACCCCTGTCCAGACCGTCCGAGGCGTGAGCCCTGGAACGGCGCTCTGGGGTGCGTGCGGGCCTGCGGCCCGCCAGAGGCTCCCTTCGGTCGCACCTCAGCATGAGGAGGTGGGTTTGTTGCCGTAAGACGGGTTTGATGCTGTGGCTCACCATCACCTGACTGGCTGAAATCGAGCGGTCTTCAGCTCGATCGGCGTCGGCTGAGTTTTGCGATGCTTTGCGAGCGATCGCGCAGTGGGTGCGGCTGAGCGATGAAGGATCCGCTCGAAGTCTGATCGATCGGAACGATCATCCTTTTGATATAGAACATGTTTTCCTATGCTGTATGCACACGGTCGCCTCTGCGGGGAAGGGTCATGGCGCCGCCCCGCCCTCAGTGCAGCACGAGCATCACGAACAGGTTGAACAGCCCGAGCAGCGCGATGCCGCCGAGCCACGTCCAGTAGCCTCGGCCCTCGACCGGGTAATCGCCGAACATCACGCCTCCCCTCGCCCGCTTCCCGAGGCCTGCAGCACCGCCATCACCGAGCCCGTCACCTTGGCGATCTGGGCCGGCGTGAACTCGCCGGCCAGCGCCAGGGCGAGCTGGGCCTCGATGCGCTCGCGCTCCCCCGCATCCCCGATCGGGTCGGGCGGGATATCGCTCTCGGCGAGCCCGCACGCCTCCCGGATCGTGTCCGCCGCCCGCCGCAGCACCGCGCGCTGGTCGGGCGCCATGTCCCAGAGGGGATGGCGCAGGCGGGCGATCACCCGCTTGGCGTCGCGGTAGTCGCGGTCGACGGCGGTCAGGGCCTCGACCTGGCTCACCAGCAGCACGAGTTCGAGCACGTCGGCCGTCGCCTCGGGGCAGGTGCGCACGATGCGCATCAGCCGGGCGATCAGCGCCGTGGTCGGCGAAGCGTGGCGGGGCGGGTCGGCCATGTCCGGGGAACGCCTACTCCTCCGCAAGGTTCTCGACGGGCGACGGATTTTCGCGCGGCGGCCCCTCCCGGAACGCCGCGAGGCGGGTCCGGCAGGCGACGAGGTCGTCGTGGATGCGCACCAGCGCGGCCCGGTCCTCCGGCGCGAGCGGCGGGCCGGCCGGCGCGTCGCGGGGCAGCTCCGCCTCCGCGAAGGCGGCCGGCGCCACCTGCTCGCCCCGCCCGACCGCCTGGACGAAGCGCATGCCGCGCTCGCGCAGGATCTGCTGCACGCCCCGGATCGTGTAGCCCTGGCCGT
This sequence comes from Methylobacterium sp. JK268, assembly GCF_054052225.1. Classification (NCBI taxonomy): domain Bacteria; kingdom Pseudomonadati; phylum Pseudomonadota; class Alphaproteobacteria; order Hyphomicrobiales; family Methylobacteriaceae; genus Methylobacterium; species Methylobacterium sp. JK268. Next base: position 152,794 of record NZ_JBSVZN010000022.1, read on the forward strand.
AGAGGAGCCGGCGCACCCCGCGCAACAGGTCGACGTCGTCCGGCCGGTAGTAGCGGCGGTTGCCGCCGCGCTTGAGCGGCCGGATCTGGCTGAAGCGGGTCTCCCAGAAGCGCAGCACGTGCTGCGGCAGGTCGAGATCCTCCGCCACCTCGCTGATGGTGCGGAATGCGTCCGGAGCCTTCTCGCCGCCCGGCTCGCCGGCGGCCGCCAGCGTCGTCATGCGCGGGACCTCCCGCCTTCAGCCGCATCCGGCCGGGCCGCAGGCCCGGCGCCGTCGAAGGAGACCAGAGTGGCGTCGGACGGGCGCCGCCGCAATCGCGCACCACCGCGCAGGCGCCTCACTCCTCGTCGGGTTCCGCCGTCCCGCCGTTGATGCGGGCCTTGAGCACGTTCGAGGGCTTGAACACCATCACCCGGCGCGGCTCGATCGCCACCTCGACGCCGGTCTTGGGGTTGCGCCCGACGCGCCTGCCCTTGTCGCGGACCACGAAGGAGCCGAAGGAGGAGAGCTTCACGGTCTCGCCCGCGGCGAGGCAGCCGCAGATCTCCGACAGCACCGTCTCGACGAGGGCCGCCGATTCGGTCCGCGACAGGCCCACGCGCTGGTAGACCGCCTCGGTCAGGTCGGCCCGCGTGACCGTCTTGCCTGTCATCGTGCCTCTCCCGGACGGATCTCAACAAACCGAGATATGTCTATGATCGGGCACGCTAATCGGGCGCGGTCGCTTGGTCAACCGGAGCCGACGTCTTTTCCCGTCACCAGCGGATGAGGGCGCTGCCCCAGGCGAAGCCGCCGCCGATCGCCTCGATCATCACGAGGTCGCCGCGCCGGATCCGCCCGTCCCGGCAGGCGGCGTCGAGGGCGAGGGGAATCGAGGCCGCCGAGGTGTTGCCGTGGCGGTCGACGGTGAGCACGACCTTCTCGCGGGCGATGCCGAGCTTGTCGGCGGAGGCCTCGATGATGCGGCGGTTGGCCTGGTGGGGCACGAACCAGTCGAGGTCCGCCGCCGTCGTTCCCGTGGCCGCGAAGGCGTCCGCGACCACGTCGGTGACGGAGCCCACCGCGAAGCGGAAGACCTCCTTGCCGACCATGCGCAGCTTGCCGGTGGTGGCGGTCGAGCCCGGCCCGCCATCGACGTACAGCTTCTCCCGGTGGCGCCCGTCCGAGCGCAGGTGGCTCGTGAGCACGCCGCGGTCGCCCGAATGGCCCTCGCCGGGCTGCGCCTCCAGCACGATCGCCCCGGCCCCGTCGCCGAACAGCACGCAGGTGGTGCGGTCCTCCCAGTCGAGGAGGCGCGAGAAGGTCTCGGCGCCGATGACGAGCGCGCGCTTGGCGGCGCCGGTGACCAGGAACTTGTCGGCGGTGGCGACCCCGTAGACGAAGCCGGCGCAGACCGCCTGGAGGTCGAAGGCCGCCCCGCCGTGGATGCCGAGCCCCTCCTGGATCTGCGTCGCCGTGGACGGGAAGGTGTGGTCGGGCGTCGATGTGGCGCAGAGGACGAGGTCGATCTCCGACGGGTCGAGCCCGGCCGCGTCGAGGGCCGCCCGGGCGGCCCGGATGCCGAGCACCGAGGTGGTCTCGTCCGGGCCGGCCACGTGGCGCTGGCGGATGCCCGTGCGCTGGACAATCCACTCGTCGGAGGTGTCGACCCGGGCCGCGAGCTCGTCGTTGGTGACGATGGTCGGGGGCAGGTAGGCGCCGCAGCCCCGCACCACCGAGCGCAGGCGGGTCATGCCGGGCTTCTGGGACACACGCAATCCTCCCTCACGCCGAAGCCCCGGCCGGCGTCGTCTCGAGCATGTCGCGGATGGTCCGCATCAGGTCGTGGCGGGCCATGTCCGCGGCGAGCTCGATCGCGGCCGCGAAACCGTGCGCGTCCTCCGAGCCGTGGCTCTTGATGACGATGCCCTCGAGGCCGAGGAACACGCCGCCATTGGCCCGGCTCGGGTTCATCTTCTCGCGCAGGGCGTCGAAGGCGCCGCGCGCGAACAGGTAGCCGATCTTCGCCATCAGGGTCCGGCTCATCGCGCTCTTGAGATACTGCCCGATCTGCTTGGCGGTTCCCTCGGCGGTCTTGAGCGCGATGTTGCCGGTGAAGCCCTCGGTCACCACCACGTCCGTGGTGCCGCGGCCGAGATCCGTCCCCTCGACGAAGCCGTGGTAGTGCAGGGTCGTCAGCTCCGCCTCGCGCAGGCGGCGGGCGGCCTCCTTGACGGCCTCGTTGCCCTTCATCTCCTCGGTGCCGACGTTGAGGAGCCCCACCGTCGGCCGGTCGAGGTCGAACACGATCCGCGCCATGGCGGCGCCCATCAGCGCCATCTCGACGAGGTGCTCCGCGTCGGTGCCGATCGTCGCCCCGACGTCGAGCACGACGCTCTCGCCGCGCACCGTCGGCCACAGGCAGGCGATCGCCGGCCGCTCGATGCCCGCCATGGTCTTGAGGCAGATCTTCGACATGGCCATCAGGGCGCCGGTGTTCCCGGCCGAGACCGCGGCCTCCGCCTCCCCGTCGCGCACGGCCTGGATCGCCCGCCACATCGAGGACTTGCCGCGCCCGGCCCGGACCGCCTGGCTCGGCTTGTCGTCCATGGCGACGGCGACGCTGGTGTGGTGGATCTCGACGGCACCGGCGAGCCGGGGCTCGGCCGCCACCATCGGCGCCAGCACCGCCTCGTCGCCGAACAGCAGGAAGCTCGTCTCAGGGCGGCGCTCGCGGGCGATCGCCGCGCCGGGCACCACCGTGGAGGGGCCGTGGTCGCCGCCCATCGCGTCGAGCGAGATGCGCACTCTCTGGGACATGGGCGTGTCGACGAGCCTCGTTCCGGCGGCGGACGGACAGGGGGGTGCCGCGGCGCGGCGGAAAATAGCGGCCCGGCGCCGGGCCGCAAACGAATTCTCGGGGGCCGGTCATTCCTCCTTCAGGCTGCGCAGGCCCGCGAAGGGGTGCTCGCCGGCCTCGGCCGCCGGAGGCTCGAAGGCGACGCCCGGCTTCCTCGGGTAGGGATCGAGCCCCAGCGCCAGGAACTCCGCCGTGAGGCTGCCGAGGTCGATGCGCCCGTTGACGATCGGGTCGGGGATCTCGGCATCCTCGGCGGCCGTGCCCGCGAAGGCGTCGGGCGCGGCGAAATCCACGTCGACCTCCTCGCGCAGCGTCGAGTCGAAGGGCTCGAGCGTCACCACGCAGGTCTGCGCGAGGGCGGCCTCGACGGTGCCCGTCACCTGCAGGCGGTGGAGCGAGCCCTGGAGGCGGTAGCGCCCGATGAGGCTGTGGATCGCCGGCAGGCCGAAATCGCGCGCCAGGGCCGCGCGCTCCTCCTCGTTCGCCTCGACGGTGATCTCCCCGCCGGCCTTGAGGGTGCGCTCGACCATGACCGGGCGGGAGAGCGGGCCGATGGGTTCGGGGGTCATGGAGTCCTCCTCGGGGGTTGGATCGGGATCCGGACGGCGCGCCGGCCGTGCCGGGCCGTCAGGCCGCCCGGAACGCGGCCGGGTCGGGCAGGACGGGCCCCTGCGCCATCAGCCCGTCGAGATCCTGCCCGGCGAGGGCGGCGGCGGCGGCCGTCACGTAGGCGGCCAGCGGCCGGCCGGCCTCGGGGGACGCCCCGCCGAGAACGTTGCGGGCCAGCGACGCGGCCAGCGCCGCCTCGTCCCGGGCGTCGAGGGCGTCGTCGTAGGCCTGCGCCCGCCCGTAGAAGGCCTGGGCGAGCTTCTTCATGCGCTTGGCGACGCCGAGGTCGCCGACCCCGAGTTCGCGCAGGGACGCGTCGAGCTGCGCGAAGACCGAGTCGACGAGGTCCTGGGCGATGTCCGCGGCCGGGGCCGGGAGCCCGCGCAGGCCGCGCAGGGTCAGGATGACGTGGAGGCAGAGGATCTCGAAGCGGCCCTCGACGGTGTCGGGGACGCCGAGATCGAGGTAGAGGGCGGGCACCCGGGCGGCCGCGTTGATGCGGATGTGCAACGCCTCGATGGCGCGCCGCCGTCCGTCCTCGCGCCGGAAGAGATTGCGGAGCATCGGTCCCCTCACTGCCAAAGCCTTGCACGGGCGCCGGTTTCCCGCCCGGCCGGGGTGCCGGGGCGCCCGCCGGGCAAGCGTGGCCGTGCCTTGCCAACGCCACAACCCCGGGGTACGGCAACGGTCCGTTCCGGCGCAAGGGCGCCGTCCTTTCGCGCGTTCCAGAGGGTCGCGATGCCGCGTCGCTTCATTCCGTCGCTCACCCGCCTCGCCGCGGCGGGGCTGCTCGGCCTGTCGGTGGCCGGCTGCGTGATCGGCGAGGAGTTCCGCCACGGCTACCTGATCGACGAGGCCGCGGTCGCCCAGGTCAAGCCGGGCACCAGCGCCGAGCAGGTCCTGCAGCTCCTGGGCACGCCCTCCACGGTCTCCACCGTGGGCAACAAATCCTGGTACTACATCAGCCAGAACACCAAGCGCACGGTGATGTTCCTGGGCGAGCGGCCGGAGGACCAGCGGGTGCTCGCGGTCTACTTCAATGGCGGCTTCAAGGTGGAGCGGGTGGCGCTCTACGGCGAGCAGGACGGGCGGGTGTTCGACTTCATCTCGCGCACGACGCCGACGAGCGGCGGCGAGCAGGCCTTCCTCGGCCAGCTCCTGCGCGGCCTGACCAAGTACGAGCCGTTCAAGAACGCGCAGTAGGGAGCGCGCCGGGAACCCTCTCCTCCGACGGCTCGCTCATTCACACTTCGCCGGATGAGGTGCGGGTTTCTCTTCTCCCCGCGTGCGGCACGGCTGTCCGGTGAAAATTGGAGGCCCCTTTTCGTGCGCTTTGGTCTCCGAAAAAGGCTACGTTAGCAGAAAACTATGCCATCCCAGCTCGCGCCGGATCCCCTCTCCCGAGTGGGCTACGGCCTGTACGGATCTGATTCGCTCGGTTCGTGTTGTGAGCCTTTGCGCTGTGCGGGAGGCTTTGCATGGACGGACTTGGGGTCGGCGACATCCGCACCGAGGCGCGCGGCGCTTGGCTGTTTGATCGGATCGTGACCACCGGCAGCGTGGTGCTGAGCACGGTCGGGGGCAGCGAGGCCGGCACGGCCGCAGCCCATCGCTACCTGTCCTCGCCGCACACGAGCGTGGGCGCCATCCTGCGGGCGTTTGGCGCGCGCACGGCCCAGGCCTGTGCCGGCCGCGCGGTCGTGGCGGTGCAGGACACGAGCGAGATCAACTTCACCCCGCTGGCGGCGGGCCGTCACGGGCTCGGGCCCGCCGGCAACGGGCGCAATCCCGGCTTCTTCCTGCACCCGGTCGTGGCGGTCGACGCACAGGACGAGGCGATCCTGGGGCTGGTCGATGCCCAGATCTGGACGCGGGCGGACGCGCCGGTCAAGCCGCGGGCGGGCCGGCCGATCGCGGACAAGGAGAGCCGGCGCTGGGGTGTGGGCGCGCAGGCCGCGCAGGCCCGCCTGGGCGAGAGCGCGGCGAGCCTGATCGTGGTGGCCGACCAGGAAGGCGACATCTACGATCACGTCGCGCGCTGTCCGGCGGGCACCGACCTGCTGGTGCGCGCCCGCCACGACCGGGCGCTGGCCACGGGGGGCGCGATGACGGCGGAGGCGGCGCGCTGGCCGGTCCTGGCCGAGGATACGGTGACGGTCCCCGCCCGGCCGGGCCGGCCCGAGCGCACCGCACGGGTGCAGTTGCGGGCCGGATCGCTGGTGGTGAAGCGGCCAGCGGGCGAGCCGAAGAGCCTGCCGGGCGCGCTGCCGCTGAGCCTGGTGACGGTGGAGGAGCCCACCCCGCCCGACGGTCAGGCGCCGCTGTGCTGGCACCTTCTGAGCACGCGCCCGGTCGCGACCGCCGCCGAGGCGCGCGAGACGGTGCGGCTGTACCGGCTGCGCTGGCGCATTGAAGAGGTGTTCCGCGCGCTCAAGCGGGACGGGCTGGGCCTGGACGCGACGCAGATGCGGGTGCCCGACAAGCTGTTCCGGCTGGCGGCTTTGGCGCTGGGGGCGGCGGTGCGCATCCTGCAGTTGGTCGATGCCCGCACGGGCGGCGGGCGGCCGATGCAGGACGTGCTCGACGCGGTCGCCTTGCCCGTGGTGGCGCAGCTGGGCCGGGCCTGCGAGGGCAGTACGGCACGCCTGCAGAACCCACACCCACCGGGGACGCTGGCCTGGCTGTCTTGGATCGTGGCCCGGCACGGCGGCTGGAACGTCGCCGGCAAGCCGCCGGGACCCAAGATCATGGCCCGCGGCTGGCAGCGCTTCGCCGCCATGCTCGCCGGCGCAATCCTCGCAGACCCCGACTCACTTCCGTCAAGGCCGTAGCCC
>NZ_JBSVZN010000023.1:0-27245 GCF_054052225.1 Methylobacterium sp. JK268
ACGCTCGCCCGCTTCTGCCGGGACAACCACGTCACCCTCGTCGCCCTGGAGGCCACCGGCGGCTACGAACAGCAGCCCTTCCGCCTGCTCTGGGCGGACGGCCTGCCCTGCGCCCTCCTCAACCCCCGCCAGGTGCGGCGCTTCGCCGAGGCCATGGGCATCCTCGAGAAGACCGACCAGATCGATGCCGGCGTCATCGCGCGCTTCGCCGAGGTGCGCCGGATCAAACCCCGGCCGCCGGCCAGCCCGGCTCAGGAGCGGCTCAGCGCCCTGGTCACGCGCCTGCATCAACTGGTCGAGGCGCGCACCGTCCAGACCAACCAGGGCCGCCTCGTCACCGAGCCGCAGGTGCGCACCTCGGTCGCCGAGATGGTCGAGCTGATCAACCGCCAGATCGCCGCGTTGGAGGAGGCGATCACCGCCCAGCTCAAGGCCGATCCGCTCTGGGTTGCCCTCGATGCGACCTTCCGCACGATCAAGGGCGTGGCCGACCGCACGATCGCCCGCCTGATGGCCGACCTGCCGGAGATCGGCACCCTCTCGGGCAAAGCCATCGCCAAGCTGGCCGGCTTGGCACCCATCGCCCGCGACAGCGGCCAGAGCAGCGGCCGACGCCCCGTGCGCGGCGGACGGGCCGACGTGCGCGCCATCCTGTTCGTGGTCACCAGCTGCGTGCGGCGCTTCGATCCCGACTTCATCGCCTTCGACCAACGGTTGCGCCAAGCCGGAAAGCCCCCAAAGGTCATCCGCATCGCTCTCGCCCACAAGCTGCTCGTGCGCCTCAACGCCAAGGCCCGTGATGTCCGCGCCCAACTCGCCGCCCAGACTTGACACGCCAGACAGTCGCTCACCGGCGCGGCGAAGAACCCGAACGCCCGGGACCTGCCGCGCAGCCGGCCGACCGATCCGGCCAAGCCCGAGGACATCAAGAACGCGCGCCGGGCCATCATCGGTGATCCGCGCAACGACGAGAACGTCATCGTCTCCCAGCTCCAGGGCCTGTTCCACCGCTTTCACAACCGGCTCCTCGACGAGGACAAGGGCCCCGCCCGCACCCGCTTCGCCCGGGTGCAGCGCGAGGTCCGCTTCCACTACCAGTGGGTGCTGGTGAACGATTTCCTGCCCCGGTTGATCTGGGAGCCGGTGCTGAAGGACATCCTCCCCCACCACTACGCGGGCACCACCGTGCGCAAGGATCCGCCGCGCCTCGCCTTCTTCGATCTCGAGCGCGAGCCGGTGATGCCGCACGAATTCGCCGCCGCCGCCTACCGCTTCGGGCACTCGATGGTGCGGCCCGGCTACCGCCTGAACGAGACCGCGCCGGTCCTGCCCATCTTCGGGCCGTCGGCGGACGCGGCCCTGACGGGATTCCACGAGTTCCGCGCCGACTGGGCCATCGACTGGGCGCATTTCGCGGATCTCGAGGTGCTCGATTACGGCGATCCGGACAAGGACGTTCCCGGCAACAAGAACCGCCTGCAGCTCGCCTACAAGATCGACACCTCCTTGGTCGATCCGCTCGGGACGCTGCCCAATCCCCCCTTCGACCCGCCGCTCTCCCCGTCCGGCGGGCCGATGACCTCGCTCGCCCAGCGCAACCTGCTGCGGGGCTGGCGGATGCGGCTGCCCACCGGGCAGAGCGTGGCCCGGGCGATGGGCGTCGTCCCGCTCCCCGACGGCGAGATCAAGATCGGCAAGTTCACCGGCGATCCCACCGACACGCTGACGCCGATCCTGGAAATCAGCCCCGTGTTCAAGGACAATTGCCCGCTCTGGACCTACGTGCTCGCCGAGACCAAGGAGGTGACGGTTCCGGTCGAGACGAAGCAGGGGGTGAAGTCGATCACGACCCGTCAGCTCGGCGAGGTCGGCGGCCGGATCGTCGCCGAGACCTTCGTGGGCCTGCTCCTCGCCGACGAGACCTCCTACTTCAACCAGGATCCCACCTGGACGCCGCACCAGGTCGGGCCGGACGGGCGGTTCGGCCTGCGGGACCTCGTCCGCGCCGCCCTGCAGGCGTGAGCCGCCCCGGCCCGCCGGACCGCGTCTTCCCAGGAACCGCGGTCCCGACGGACCGGTTGAGACCGCGGCGGGCCGGCACCGGGCCGGCCCCGCGGGATTGCCATGGAACCCTTATCCGACGTCCGCTCCACCGGAGCCGGCCACCACGTCGTGATCGTCGGGGGCGGCTTCGGCGGCCTCGCGGTGGCGCAGGAGCTCGCCGGCGCGCCCGGGATCCGCGTGACCCTCGTCGACCGGCGCAACCACCACCTGTTCCAGCCCCTGCTCTACCAGGTCGCCACCGCCGTGCTGGCACCCGGGGAGGTGGCGGAGCCGATCCGGCGCATCCTCAGCCGTGCCCGCAACGTGCAGGTGCTGCTCGGCGAGGTCGATGGCGTGGACCGGGAGGGGCGCCGCGTCCTCCTGCGCGACGGCGGCGCCATCGCGTACGACACGCTCGTGCTCGCCACCGGGGCGACGCACAGCTATTTCGGTCATCCCGAGTGGGAGGGCCTCGCGCCGGGCCTCAAGACCCTCGACGACGCGCGGGCGATCCGCGCCCGGGTGCTGCTGGCCTTCGAGCAGGCCGAGCGGGCCGCCGACCCGGCGGCGCGCGAGCGCCTCACCACCTTCGTGGTGATCGGCGGCGGCCCGACCGGCGTCGAGATGGCCGGCGCGATCGCGGGGCTCGCCCGCCACGCGCTCGCCCGCGACTTCCGGTCCATCGACCCGACCAAGGCGCGGATCCTGCTCGTCGAGGCGGCCCCGCGCATCCTCGGCACCTTCCCGGAGGACCTCTCGGCCTACGCGACCCGGGCGCTGGAGGGGCTGGGCGTCACGGTGCTCACCCGCTCGCCCGTCGAGGACATCGACGAGGCGGGCGTCACCGTCTCCGGCCGGCACATCCCGGCCGCGGTGATCGTCTGGGGGGCGGGGGTGCGGGCCTCCCCGGCCGGCCGCTGGCTCGGCGTCGAGACCGACCGGGCCGGCCACGTCCCGGTCGGGCCGGACCTCGCCGTGGCGGGCGTGGCGGGGGTCTACGCGCTGGGCGACGTCGCGCTCGCGCACGCGCAGGACGGCTCGCCCCTGCCGGGCCTCGCCCAGGTCGCCCACCAGCAGGGCCACTATCTCGGCCGGGCCCTGCGCGCGCGGATCGCCTCCGGCCAGGTCCCCGCCCCGTTCCGCTTCCGCTCGCGGGGCAACCTCGCGGTGATCGGGCGCAACAGCGCCGTCGTGCAGTGGGACAGCCTCAAGCTCAAGGGTTTCCCGGCCTGGCTGGTCTGGGGCGTCGCCCACGTCTACCTGCTGGTCGGCTTCCAGAACCGCCTCGTGGTGACCCTGCGCTGGCTCTGGGCCTACGCCACCCACCAGCGCGGCGCCCGCCTGATCTCCGAGCGGGAGGAGGCCCGCGCCGCCCATCATCAGCGGGCGTGACCCGCCCGCGATCGAGGCGGAGGACGATCGGCAAGCCCGCGCGGCGGATCCCGGCGGACGAGATCACGACGCCGCTTCCCGAAGGTCGGCCCTCCATCGGTCCCTCCCGACGCGCGCGCCCGCGCTCCGCTTTCCGGCCGGCGGAGCGTCCTTTCCATCGAAAAATCGTACCCGGCTCACGATTAAACTGGGTGAATATCCCGTAGGCGCCGCGCTTCATCTCTGTCGTTCATCTGAAATGTGCGGCAGACCGGGGGTCTGACGGTCAAAGAACTTCGCGAGGACGCCCCGAAAATCTCCCGCGGCGTGAACCCTGCCGCGCGGCGGGCGTTGAGCCGCCATGCGCCGCATACTCCATCAGAGTATCTGAGGGGTGTCGAACGGCGTGCCCGGACCGCCCGACCAGGAGTGTCTCCATGTACTACCACGACAAGCGCCTGCAGTACCCGGTCAAGGTCGGGACGCCGGATCCGATCTTCGCCCGTCAGCTCCAGCAGGCGATCGGCGGCATCGAGGGGGAGATCCGGGTCTGCCTCCAGTACTTCTTCCAGGCCTGGGGCGCGCGCGGCCCGGACAACAAGTACCGGGACGTGCTGCTGAACACGGCGACCGAGGAGATCGGCCACATCGAGATGCTGGCGACCGCGGTCGCGCTGAACCTCGAGAATGCGCCCGCGACGCTGCAGGAGACGACCGCCCAGGCCAACCCGATCGTCGGGGCGGTGATGAGCGGGGGCGAGCGCCCGCGCCACGTGGTCGAGGGCATGCTCCACCGCCACATCCTGTCGACCGGCATGGCGGCCTTCCCGGCCAATTGCGACGGCGTGCCCTTCGACTGCTCGCATGTCTACGCCAGCGGCAATCTCGTCGGCGACATGTTCGCCAACGTCGCCGCGGAGGCGACCGGCCGCACCCTGGCGGTGCGCCTGTTCAACGCCGCCCACGATCCCGGCATGCAGGACATGCTGCGCTTCCTCATCGCCCGCGACACCATGCACCAGCAGCAATGGCTCGCGGTGATCGAGGATCTCGGGGGCCTGCGCGAGTCGCTGCCGGTGCCCAACAGCTTCGACCAGTCCAAGGAGGCGCAGGACTTCAGCTACATGTTCATGGGCACGGAGCGGAACGGCACGCCGGTGACCCCGGGCCGCTACAGCGAGGGCCCCTCGATCGACGGCCACGGCCAGTTCCACTTCAAGGCCTTCGAGCCCCTCGGCGATGAGCCGGTGCTCGGCCCGGCCCGCCCGGATTCCGCCGCCCAGAAGGAGCAGATGACGAAGGCGCCGGTCACCCACAGCAAGATCTGACCGCGCCGGCCCGAGCGGCGCGACGCCGCCGCGCGGGATCTCGCCCGCCGGGCTCACGTGACGGGTTCGCTTGGCGGGTTCGCTTGGCGGGTTCACCTGGCGGGTTCACCTGGCGGGCGGCACGGCCCGACCCCGCGGGGGCGCACCGCCGCCGGGGCGAGGGCCGAGGTGGCGACGACCCGCCGCCGGGCGACGGTCGCTTGGGCGATTGTGCTGGCGGGCAAGCTGTGCCTTTGTTTTCGGGAAGACGAAATTCCTCTTCGGTCCGTCACGAGGCATGGCCATCCCCCCCGGCGAGACCCGCCCCAAGCGCCGCCGCCGTGCCCCCGAGGAGGCGCGGCGCGTCGTCCTCGAAGCGGCGCGCGCGCTGCTGCTGGAGAAGGGGCCTCAGGCCCTCACCCTGCAGGGCGTGGCGGCGGCGGTCGGCATGACCCACGGCAACGTCACCCACCATTTCGGGACGAGCGCGGCCCTGCACGCGGCGCTCGTCGCCGACATGGCCGAGGCGATGGCGCGGGAGGCCGAGGCGAGCGTCGCGGCTCTGCGCGCCGGCGCCATCGGTCCCGAGGTGGTGGTGGCGGAGATCTTCGAAGCGCTGAACCGCGGCGGCTACGGGCGGCTCGTGGCCTGGCTCGCGGCCGCCGGCGACATCGCCAGCCTGGAGCCGTTCTTCGCCGCCGTGGCGCGGGAGGTCCGGCTGCTGCGCCTGGTCGAGCCGGCGGGCACCGACCCGCAGCAGCGCGGCACCGGGCCGATCACCTTCATGCTGCTCTCCGGCGTGCTCGGGGCGACGCTCCTCGGCCCGGAACTGGTGCGGGCGACGGGCCTCACCGAGGAGGCAGTCAAGCGTCTCTTCGTGGACCAGATGCAGGCGATCCGGGCGACCTGATCAGGCGCCGGGATCCGCCTTCGCCTGCCGGGCCAGGGTCTCGGCGATGCGGCCGGCGACGTTCACGAACTCGGACGGCATCATGATGATCGTCGTGGTGTTCTGCTCGGCGCCGACCTCGGTGATCATCTGCATGCGCCGCAATTCGAGCCCGGCGGGGTTCTGCATGATGGTCTCGGAGGCGGCGCGCAGCTGCTCGGCGGCTTCGAGCTCGGCCTGGGCCTTGATCAGCCGGGCGCGCTTCTCGCGCAGGGCCTCGGCCTCCTGGGCCATGGCCCGCTGCATGGATTCGGGAATCTCGACGTTCTTCATCTCGACCCGCTCGACCTTGACGCCCCAGGGCTCGGTCACGGCGTCGATCTTCTCCTGCATGACGCGGGAGATGATCTCCTGCTCCTTGAGCACGTCGTCGAGGGTGTGCTGGCCCAGCACGATCCGCAGGGTCGTGAGCGCGACCTGGATCACCGCCGTGCCGATGTCGCGCACTTCGAGCCGGGCGCGGGTCGGGTCGATCACCCGGTACCAGATCACCGCGTTGACCTGGATCGGCACGTTGTCCTTGGTGATCGTCTCCTGCTGCTCGACCGGGGCGGTGACGACGCGCAGGTCCACGGTCGACTGCCACTCGGCGAAGGGGATCAGCCAGTAGAGGCCCGGCCCCCGCGTGCCGTGGTAGCGCCCGAGCCGGAACACCACGGCGCGCTCGTACTGGTTGGCGATGCGCAGGCCCGAGAGGGCGACCAGGACGACGAGGGCGAGGAGCGGAAGGAGCAGGAAGGACATGGACGGCCTCCGGTTGGGCGGCCGGGATTTTAGCATTTGTTGGGGATGGGCGGGGCGCGGTGGCACACATGGTCCTCCGCGGGTGCCTCCGGTCGGGTCGGCCGGGGAGGCTTGAGGGGGGCCCTCAATGCCCCCCGCCCAGATACGCCGCCCGCACGGCCGGGTCGGAGCGCAGCTGCGCGGCCGGGCCCTGGAAGCGGATGCGGCCGTTCTCCAGCACGTAGGCGTGGTCCGCGACGCCGAGCGCCGCCATGGCGAACTGCTCGACGAGGAGCATCGTCACCTGCTCCTCCTTCAGCCGCCGGATGGTGCGGAACACCTCCTCGACGAGCTTCGGGGCGAGGCCCATCGAGGGCTCGTCGAGGAGCAGGATCTCCGGGCGCAGCATCAGGGCGCGGCCCATGGCGAGCATCTGCTGCTCGCCGCCCGAGAGGGTACCGGCGAGCTGCGCGCGGCGCTCCTTGAGCCGCGGGAACAGCCCGTAGATCCGGTCGCGGTCGGCGGCGACGTCGCCCTTCGGCCGCGAGCCCGTGAGCCGCGGGAAGGCGCCGAGCGTCAGGTTGTCCTCGACGGTGAGCGTCGGGAAGACGCGCCGCCCCTCGGGCGAATGGGCGAGGCCGGCCCGGGCGACCTCGTGGCTGTCGAGGCCGCCGATCTCCCGGCCCGCGAGCCGGATCGAGCCCGCCCGGGGCCGGATCATGCCCGAGAGCGCGCGCATCGTGGTGGTCTTGCCGGCCCCGTTCGAGCCGATCAGGGTCACGACCTGTCCCTTCGGCACCGCGAAGGTGAGCCCGTGCAGCACCTCGACCTGGCCGTAGCCGGCGGTGAGCCCCGTGACGTCGAGCATGTCCCTCACTCCGCCGCGTCGGCAACCGGGCTGCCGAGATAGGCCTCGATGACCTTCGGGTCGGACTGGATCTCGCGCGCGCCGCCCTCGGCGATCTTGTGGCCGAAATCGAGCACGCTGACCCGGTCGCAGAGCCCCATCACCACGTCCATGTGGTGCTCGATCAGGATCACCGTGATGCCGGCGTCCCGGATCTTGCGGATGATCGCGGTCAGCTCCGCGATGTCGGGCGCGGTCAGGCCCGCGGCCGGCTCGTCGAGGAGGAGCAAGACGGGATCGAGCGCCAGCGCCCGGCCGATCTCGAGCAGGCGCTGCTTGCCATAGGGCAGGTTGCGCGCCTCCACCTGAGCGAGGCTCGCCAGCCCCACGACGTCCAGCAGCGCCATGGCGCGGGCGCGGGCCTCGCGCTCCTCGCGCCGCCGCCGGGGCGTGGCCAGGATCGCGTCGAACAGCGTGCCGCGGAAGCTGTGGTGGAGCCCGACCAGCACGTTCTCCAGCGCCGTCATCTCGCGGAAGAGCTGCACGTTCTGGAAGGTCCGCGCCACGCCCGCCAGCGCGATCTCGGAGGGTGTGCGCCCGTCGAGGCGGTGGCCGCCGGCCAGCACCACCGCGCCCTCCGTCGGCCGGTAGATGCCGGTGAGCACGTTCATCATCGTGCTCTTGCCCGAGCCGTTCGGGCCGATCAGCCCGTGGATCGTGCCCGGCCGCACCCCGAGATCGACGCCGGCCAGCGCCTTGAGGCCGCCGAACTGCATCACCACGCCCTCGACGCGCAGCAGCGGGTCGGCGCCCTGGCGGCCGCCCTGGCGGATCAGCGCCTCGCCGGAGGCCGAGAGTGCCCTCCCCTCCCCGGTATGGGCCGGGCGCAGGACGGGCAGGACCTCGCGCAGCCAGCCGACGATGCCCTCGGGCAGGTAGTAGACCACGAACAGGATCATCAGCCCGAACACGGTCAGCCGGTAGTCGGTGACCGAGTCGAGCATCAGCGTCGCCGGGAAGAAGGCGATGCACAGGAGCGCCGGCACCAGGATCGCGACGCGGTTCGCCTGGCGGCGCAGGAAGGCGGCGGCGAGGATGCCCAGCGCCAGGGCCGCGACGACGCCCGCCATGATCCGCACCAGGGCGATGTCGGCGAGCACGTTCGGCATCATCACGACGATCGCCGCGCCGATCAGCGGCCCCGAGCGCGACTTGCGCCCGCCCATGGTGACGGCGAGGAGGAACAGCACCGTCAGCTCGAAGCCGTAGGTGTTCGGCGCCACGTAGCGCTCCGACCACGCGAAGAGCGCGCCCGCGAGCCCCGCGAGGCCCGCCGAGATCACGAAGGCGTAGACCTTGTAGCGGTAGACGCTGACGCCCATGCAGTCGCAGGCGATCGGCGAGTCGCGCAGGGCCTCGAAGGCGCGGCCGAAGGGCGAGCGCACCACCCGGTTCACCACCAGGATGGTGAGGAGCAGGCAGGCGCAGACGAGATAGTAGAATTCGAGCTTGCGGCCCGCCGCGCCCCAGGGCGAGGCCATCCCCAGAGCCGAGAAGTCGAGGACCCGGGCCGGCGGCAGGGTGATGCCGAGCGGGCCGTTCGTCAGGTCCGTCATCTCGTTGATGAAGATCTGCACGATCGTCCCGAAGGCGAGCGTCACCATGGCGAGGTAGGGGCCGCTCACCCGCAGCGCCGGGATGGCGAGCAGCAGGCCGAAGGCCGCCGTGACGCCGATGCCGGCGAGGAGACCGAGCCAGATCCCGAGCTTCAGTTTCAGGAACAGCACCGCGGCCGCGTAGGCGCCGACCCCGAACAGCCCGGCATGGCCGAGCGAGACCTGGCCGGTGTAGCCGACCACGATGTCGAGGCCGAGGATCAGGATCGCGTAGATCGCGATCACCGTGACGAGGTGGACGTAGTAGGGGCTCGGCACCACGTGCGGGAAGGCCGCGAGCGCCAGCGCCAGCAGGGCGGCGCCGAGCAGGCCGGCGAAGCGGCCGAGGCCCGGGGCGGCGGGGGGAAGGGACTCGCGGGCGAGCGCGGACGCCGATTGGGCCATGGCCTCAGACCTTCTTGATCACCGCCTTGCCGAACAGGCCGACTGGCCGCACGGCGAGGACCAGGAGGAGCAGGATCAGGCCCGGCACGTCCTTGTAGCCGGTCGAGATGTAGAAGCCGGTCAGCGTCTCGGCGATGCCGAGGATCAGCCCGCCCACGATGACCCCGAGGCCGGATTCGAGGCCGCCGATGATCGCCACCGCGAAGGCCTTGAGGGCCAGCACCGAGCCCATCGTGGCGCCGGTGAGCGTCACCGGCGCCACGAGCACGCCCGCGAAGGCCGCCGTCATGGCGCTGATCGCGTAGGAGAGCGTGATGACCTTGCGGGTGTTGATGCCCATCAGCCCGGCCGCGTCGATGTCGTTCGAGGTGGCGATCACCGCCTTGCCCCAGATCGAGCGGCGGTTGAACAGCTCGACGGCGAGCATCATCAGCAGCGCGCCCGCCACGATCAGCAGCTCCATCGGCAGGACGCGGACGCCCCCGAAGGTCAGCGCGGTCTCGGGCAGGGGCGAGGGGAACTTCAGGTCGTCGCGGCCCCAGATGTTCTCGGCCACGTTCTTGAAGATGATGCCGAGCGCGATGGTGGCCATGATCCACCCGTACTCGGACTTGATCTTCACGGCCGGGCGCACGCCCAGCCGCTCGACGAGGGCGCCGAGCGCGAAGCCGAAGACCAGCACCAGGGGCAGCATCAGCCAGTAGCCCGTGAAGGGCGTGAGCGTGAGGCCGAACAGGGCGCCGAGCATCAGCGCCTCGCCCTGGCCGAAATTCAGCGTCTTCGAGGTGGCGAAGGTGAGCTGGTAGCCGAAGGCGATGGCCGCGTAGATCATGCTGACCGCGACGCCGCTCGCCACGAGCTGCAGGAAGATGTGCATGGGGGAACCTGTCATGCGTGACGCCCGCGCGGGGCGATCCCGCGCGGGCCGGTCGGCCGGTCGTGCGGCGCCGAATCAGTTCGACGCCTTCTCCTTCATGCGCACGACGCCCGCGTTCTTGGCGTCCTCGTCCTTGGCGTAGACGATCTTGCCGTCCTGCACCTTCCCGAACACCACCATGTTGCGGCTGATGGCGTTGTGGTCGGTCTTGGTGAAGGGGTGGTCGTAGGTCGTCACCACGCCCTCGACCTTCTCCGTCAGGTTCTCCAGCGCCTCGCGGATCTTCGCCCCGTCGGTGCCGCCCGCCTGCTTGATCGCGGCGGCGAGGAGGTAGACCGAGTCGTACCCTTGAGCGCCCGCCACCGGGGTCGGGATCTTGGAGACCTTGTAGGTGGCGTAGTAGCTGTCGAGGAAGGCCTTGCGCCGCGGCAGGGTCTTATCCTCGATGAAGGTCTGGGGCATCGTCACGCCGTTGCCGTTCTGTCCGGCGATGTCGATGAAGCTCTGCATCGAGGACGGCCAGGAGGTGACCATCGGCACCTTCCAGCCGAGCTTGGCCATGCCGTTGGCGATCTGACCGAGCTCCGGCCCGATCCCGTAGGCCAGGATGACGTCCGCGCCCGCCGCCTGCGACTTCAGCAGCTGGGGCGTCATGTCGACGTCCTTGATGTTGAACTTCTCCACCGCGACCGGCGTGACGCCCTTGGTCTTGAGGTATTTCTCGAGGTCCTCGCGCCCGAGCTGGCCGTAATTGGTCGAGTCGGCCAGGATCGCGATCTTTTTGAAGCCGCGGGCGATCGCCTCGTCGGCCATCATCCCGGCCTGCAGCGTGTCGTAGGCCGAGGTCCGGAACACGTAGTTGGCGTCGTAGTCCGGCGGGTTGAACTGGTTGGTGATGACCGTGCCGGTGGCGACGTTGTTGATCACCGGGATCTCGGCTTCCTGGTAGAAGCGCTGGGCCGCCAGCGCCACGCCGGTGTTGATGAAGCCGAGCGTGGCGACGACCTTCTCCTTGTTGATCAGCTCCTGGGCGACCTGGGCGCCGACCTCGTTCTTGGCCTCGTCGTCGCGCTCGACGATCTGGAGCGGGCGGCCCAGCACCCCGCCCTTCTGGTTGATCTCCTGCACGGCGAGCCGCACGCCGTCGCGCATCGACACGCCCATGGAGGAGGATCCGCCCGTGAAGGGGCCGGACACGCCGATCTTGATGGGATCCGCTGCGCCGGCCGGTCCGGCCAGCAGGGTCGCGCAGACGAGGGCCGCCGCGAGGGCGGGGACGGGCAATCGCATCGGGCTCTCCTCCGAGGTCGCTCATCGAGCGCGCCGGTCCGTTGAGGTCGGACCTGGCAAGGGCGGGAGTGAACGGGAATCGGCTGCGCTTGTCGACTTAACCTTTCGATTGAGATTGGGGACAGGGCGGCGGCTGCGCACTCTACCGGGATGCCGCAGGGTATTCCTCCCCTCGCTGGGCTTGCGGGTTCCCCCTTCGGTTCGTGCGCATGCCCTCTCCCCGCACGCGGGGAGAGGGGAAACCCGCGCCTCATCCGGCGAAGCGTGACTGGTTGAGCCCGGCTGCGGGGGAGGGTTGACGCATCTCCGGATCGGATACAATCTACAAAAATGCACGCGAGGGAACCGGAGCGCCGCGAGAGTGCCCCGGCGGGGGACGGACGCCAGTGAGCCACGTGGTCGTGATCGGCGCCGGCATCGTCGGGCTTGCGGTGGCCCATCACCTGCGCCGGGACGGCTGGGCGGTCACGCTGGTGGACCGCGACCCGGCCGGCGACAAGGCCTCCTTCGGCAATGCCGGCTGCATCGCCGTCCCGGAGATCGTGCCGGCTTCGGTGCCGGGCGTGCTCTGGCGGGTGCCCGGCTGGCTCCTCGATCCCCTCGGCCCTCTGGCGCTCCGGCCCGCCCACGCGCCGCGCCTGCTGCCCTGGCTCCTCCGCTTCGCCCGCGCCGGGCGGCCGCGGGAGGTCGCCCGGATCACCGCGGCGCTCGCCGCCCTCAATGCCCGTGCGCATGACGACCTGCTGCCGATGCTGGCGGCGGCCGGCCTGTCGGGGGAGCTCCATCGCCGCGGCTCCCTCTCGGTCTACGAGACGAAGGAGGGATTTCTTCGCGACGCGGCGGAATGGGCGCTCAAGCGGGAGCACGGCATCGTGGCCGAGACGATGACCGGCGACGAGGCCCGGGCGCTGGAGCCCGCCCTCGGGCGAATCGTCCGGCACGCGATGTTCACCCCCCAGGGCTCGCACGTGAACGACCCGCGGCGGATCGTCGACGGGCTGCGCGCGGCGCTCTTGGCGGGCGGCACCGCCTGCCTGACCGGCGAGGTGGTCGGGATCGTGCCCGGCGCCATGCCGGAGGCCGCGCTGGCGGATGGGCGCCGGCTTCCCGCCGACCGGATCGTGGTCGCGGCGGGCGCGTGGTCGGGGCGCCTCGCGCGCGGGCTCGGCGACCGGGTGCTCATCGAGAGCGAGCGGGGCTACAACACCACGATCCCCGATCCGGGCGTCGCCCTGGACCGGGAGATCACCTTCGCGGAGCGCAAGTTCGTGGCGACGCCGATGACCTGCGGCCTGCGCATCGGCGGCGCGGCGGAGTTCGGCGGCCTCGCCGCGAAGGCCGATTACCGGCGCTCGCGGGCGCTGGCGACCCTCGCGCGCCGCTACCTGCCCGGCCTGCGGACCACGGAGGGGACGGACTGGGCCGGGCACCGCCCCTCGACCCCGGATTCGCTGCCGGTGATCGGTCCCTCGCCGCGTCACGGGGGCATCGTCTACGCCTTCGGCCACGGCCATCTCGGCCTGACCCAGGCCGCCACGACCGGCCGCCTCGTCGCGGACCTCCTGGCCGGACGGCCCGCCGCGATCGACCTTTCGCCCTACGCGATCACCCGCTTTTCCTGAACGCCCGCGCCGAGGACCGCCCGATGGCCCGCCACAGCTTCTTCTGCATCGACGCCCATACCTGCGGGAACCCGGTTCGCGTCGTCGCGGGCGGCGGGCCGCTGCTCCCCGCGGTGCCGATGGCGGAGAAGCGGCAGATCTTCCTCAGCCAGCACGACTGGGTCCGCCGCGCCCTGATGTTCGAGCCCCGCGGCCACGACGTGATGTCGGGCTCGATCCTCTATCCCTCGACGCGGGAGGATTGCGACCTCGGCGTGCTGTTCATCGAGGTGAGCGGCTGCCTGCCGATGTGCGGCCACGGCACCATCGGCACCGTGACGGTGGCCCTGGAGGAGGGGCTGGTGACGCCCCGCGAGGAGGGGCGGCTCGCCATCGAGGCGCCGGCCGGCCGCGTGGCGATCGAGTACGTGCGGAACGGCGCCTTCGTCGAGCAGGTGCGCCTGTTCAACGTCCCGGCCTACCTGCACGCCGCCGAGGTCCCGATCACCGTGCCGGGGCTGGGCGAGCTGCGGGTCGACCTCTCCTACGGCGGCAATTACTACGTGATCGTGGAGCCGCAGCCGGCCTGGCCGGGCCTCGACGGCATGACGGCGGCCGACCTCGTGCGGCTGAGCCCGCTGGTGCGGCAGGCCGCCCAGGCCGCCCTCGACCCGGTTCACCCGGAGGACGACCGCATCCGCGGCGCCAGCCACGTGATGTGGTGCGACGCGCCGCGGGCGGCCCGGGCGCATGCCCGCAACGCGGTGTTCTACGGCGACAAGGCCATCGACCGCTCGCCCTGCGGCACCGGCTCCTCCGCCCGCATGGCCCAGCTCGTGGCGAAGGGGCGCCTGGCGGTGGGCCAGGACTTCATCCACGAGAGCATCATCGGCACGATGTTCGACTGCCGGGTGGAGGCCGCGGCAGAGGTGGGCGGGCGCCCGGCGATCCGCCCCAGCGTCGCCGGCTGGGCGCGCATCACCGGCCACAACACCATCTTCGTCGACGACCGCGATCCGCTGGCGCACGGGTTCCAGGTGGTGTGACGGTGTCGATCCGTGTGCGCCAACGCACAGGCGCCGGCGGCGGGCGGGATCATCGTCCGCCGATCGCCCCGGCGCCGTCGGCGGACGAGCCTCGTCCTCATGAGCGCCGAGAGAGCGGCCCCACCCGTCTCCGCGAGATCCGGATGATGGAGGTGACCATGACGACGATCCGACTCCTCGCCGCGGCGTTCCTCGCGGCGGCAACCGTGCCGGCCCTCGCTCAGGGGATCGATTCCGCCCAGAGCCCCTATCCGCGGACCGCCTATTCGGGTGCCCTGCGGCCCCTGCCGGTGGTCCGCGCGGAGACTCCGTCCGCCTACCGGTATTCCGGAAGCCATGCGGGCGGGCCGGCCAACGCCGTGATCCGCCGCTGAGCGGTGGCTCCGACGCGGCCTGCCCGGTCCGGGCAGGCCGCGGACAGCGCTACGGGCTGGCCTTCCCCGCCTCCTCCTTGCCCGGCACGGGGGTGACGCCGTCGATGACGCGCACCGGGCGGTTGCCGGCCTCGGGCGGGGTCTTCCAGCCGGCATCGGCGGAGGCCGTGGGCTTCGCGGCGGGCGCCGCGCTCGCCGCCGCCACCGCCGGCTGGCCGGCGGGCTGTTCGGGAGCCGATTCGCCCTTTAGGGCGGGCTTCGGCTCGACCAGGGCGGACGGGCTCTCGACGGGCTTCACGGGCCGCGCGGTCCTGCGCGGCGACTCGGTCCGGCGCGCCGTCGGGGTGTCCGGGTTGAGGCCGAGCGGGTTGGCGCCGCGCGCGGCGGGCGCCGGGGCTCCGCCGGACGCGGCCGGGGGAGTGACCCGCTCCGGCTGCGGCAGCGGGCGGGCGGCGAGGCGCCGCGGCTCCGGCTCGCCGCGCAGGGCCTCGTCCCGCCCGTAGCCGGGAATCCCGGCGGGCGGCAGGTCCGTGCCGAGGTCGCGCGGCGGCAGGCCGGGCCGGCGGACGGCGCCGGGCGGCAGGGGCTGCGCCTCGGCCTCGGTCCAGCCGAAACCCGGGCGCCGGCCCGGGATCATGCCCGGCGGCAGCAGCGGGGCCTCGACCCGGCCGCGCTCGATCACCCGGCCCGAATGGGCGTCGACGACCAGGCGGACCCGGTTGCCCCAGGGCGAATCGGCGTCCAGCGTGTAGGTCTCGCCGTCGAAGCGCGGGTGGGTGAAGCCCGCATAGCCCTCGCGGGCGAGGCGGAAGATGACGCTGCGGGGCGCCAGCACCTCGTCCACCTCCTCCACGCCGGAGAAACGCTCCCCGAAGAAGCCCTGCGCGAGGGCGGGGCCGGCCGCGGCGCCGAGGAGGCCGAAGGCGAGCGCGGCCGCCTGGGCCGCGCTCCGAGTGGACCGCCGAGCGATCATGTCCCGCATTCCCTTGGTTCCGGGGCGAGAGGTTTTCTCCCCGCATCCCCTTGTGCTTGGACGGGGCGGACTAGACCCGCCGAATGAGGCGGGAATGCGGGGGCGGGTCGTCCCGTCCCTCACTGCCCTTCGAGCAGGCGCCGCGCGATGACCTGCGCCTGGATCTCCGCCGCGCCCTCGAAGATCGAGAGAATGCGCGCGTCGCAGAGCACGCGGCTGATCGGGTATTCCAGCGCGAAGCCGTTGCCGCCGTGGATCTGCAGGGCGTTGTCGGCCGCCGCCCAGGCGACGCGGGCGGCGAGCAGCTTCGCCATCCCGGCCTCCAGGTCGCAGCGCTTGCCCGCGTCCTTCTCGTGGGCCGCGAAGTAGGTGAGCTGACGGGCGATCGCGATCTCCACCGCCATCATGGCGAGCTTGTCCGCCACCCGCGGGAAGGCGACCAGCGGCTTGCCGAACTGCACCCGCTCCTCCGCGTAGCGCAGCCCGATGTCGAGGGCGGATTGCGCCACCCCGACCGCCCGGGCCGCCGTCTGGATGCGGGCCGATTCGAAGGTCTGCATCAGCTGGGCGAAGCCCCTGCCCTCGACCTCGCCGAGCAGGTTGGCGGCCGGCACCGCGAAACCGTCGAAGGCGAGCTCGTACTCCTTCATGCCGCGGTAGCCGAGCACCTCGATCTCGCCGCCCGACAGGCCCTCCACCGGGAAGGGCTCCGCGTCGCTGCCGCGGGGCTTCTCGCCGAGCAGCAGCGAGAGGCCGCGATGGCCCGGCTCCTCGGGCTTGGTGCGCACCAGGATGGTCATCAGGTCGGCCCGGACCGGATGCGTGATCCAGGTCTTGTTGCCGCTGACCTTCCAGACGTCGCCCTCCCGCACCGCCTTGGTGCGGAGATTCGCGAGGTCGGAGCCGGTGTTCGGCTCGGTGAAGACGGCCGTGGGCAGGATCTCGCCCGAGGCGATCTTGGGCAGGAAGCGGCTCTTCTGCTCCTCGGTGCCGCCGCACAGGATCAGTTCGGCGGCGATCTCCGAGCGGGTGCCGAGCGAGCCGACGCCGATATAGGCCCGCGAGAGTTCCTCCGAGACCACGCACATCGAGATCTTCGGCAGGCCCATCCCGCCGTATTCCTCCGGGATGGTGAGCCCGAAGACGCCGAGCTCCGCCATCTGGCCGATGATCTCGAGGGGGATGTAGGCGTTCTCCCGGTGCCACGCGTGGGCGTGCGGCGCCACCTCGGCCTGGCCGAAGCGGCGCATCTCGGCGCGGATCGCCTCCATGTCCTCGTCGAGGCCGCTGTCGCCCACCGTGGCCGAGCCCTGGCCCGCGCGGATCAAACGCACCAGGGCGGCGCGGTGGGCGGGCGTGTTGCCCTCGGCGATCAGGGTCTCGACCGCGCCGGTGCGGTGGCGGGCGACCTCCTGGGCCGTGAGGCCGAGCGACGTCGTGGGCCGGACCATCTCGCCCTGGCTCATCGGGATGCCGCCGAACATCTGGTCGAGATACTCGCCGATGCCGATGCGCACGAGCAGGGTCTCGGTCTCGCCGAGGCGCCCGGCCGCCTGCAGGCGCTCCGCGTAGGCGGCGAGCTGCGCCACCGCCTCCGCGTAGGTGGCGAGCCACGCGAGTCCGTGGGCGGCGTGCTGCTCGGCCTCCAGTTTCTCGGACGAGAGCCGGCCCTCGGCCGAGGCGACGCGGGAGCGCACGCTGCGCCCGGCATCGGCCGCGAGCGCCTTGGCGGCGACCGCGGCCTCCTGCGCCAGGGCGGCGAGGTCGGTCTCGAGGGTCAGGGGCGCGGCCTGCGCGGACATGGCTCTCGTCTCCAGCTCAACTTGTGCAGTGCATGATAGCGGCGTTCGCGCCGGCTTGTAGAGCCCCGCCTCGTCCGACGAAGGCCCGACCTTTGGGGGCGGTGAACCGTCGCGCCGGGCCGGTCGTTCCCGGCCATGGACCGTCTCAGCCGCGGCCCGCCACCGCGACGCCGGCGACCGCCACGACCATGCCGAGCACCTGGAGCGGTACCAGGGCCTCGCCGAACAGCGCGTAGGCCATCACGGCCGCGACCGGGGGCACGAGGTAGAACAGGGCCGCCACGCCCGACACTGCCCCGCGGCGGATCAGCCCGAGCAGGATCAGGATGCCGCCCACCGAGAGGCCGAGCACCGCCCAGGCGAGGCCGGCCAGCACCGGCACCGAGGCGTCGAACCGCCCCTCCTCCAGGATGAGGGCGAGGGGCAGCGTCATCAGGCCCGCGCCCAGGAACTGCACCGCCGCGTTGGTGCGCAGGTCGACCGCCGCGGCCGTGCGCTTCTGCCACAGGGTGCCGAAGGTGATCGCCAGCGTCGCGCCGAAGCAGACCGCGAGCGCGGCGGGCTGGATCGCGCCGGCGGCGGCGCCGATCCTGGGCGCGAGCACCATCCCGGCGCCGAGGAATCCGAGCGCGATGCCGAACCAGCGGCGCGCCGAAACCCGCTCGCCGAGGAGTGGCCCGGCCACCAATGCCGTGAGCAGCGGCTGCAGGCTCGTCACCAGGGCGGCGATGCCCGCCGGCAGGCCCCGGCTCACCGCCCAGAACACGCCGTCGAGGTAGAGGCCCTGCATCAGGATCCCGGCCACCAGCGCGTCGCGCCAGCCCCGCCAGCCCCGCGGCCAGGGCGCCCGGCCGAGATGCGCGATGGCCCCCAGCACCGCGACCGTGGCGAAGAAGCGCAGGGACAGGAAGGTGAGCGGGTCGGCGTGGGGCGCCACGAGCCGCGCCACGACGAAGCCCGTCGCCCAGATCAGGACGAACAGAACGGGGGCGAGTCGCGCGGCGAGGGCGGCGGAATCTGGCGCGGGCGTGATCATCCTGCCCAGGCAGGCAGCACGGCCGCGGGCCGGACGCAACTGCCACGGTCGCGTGCGCGCCGCGCGCCTGACGCATGGTGACGCATGGGGGGCGGC
The DNA here is from genome assembly GCF_054052225.1 of Methylobacterium sp. JK268. Classification (NCBI taxonomy): domain Bacteria; kingdom Pseudomonadati; phylum Pseudomonadota; class Alphaproteobacteria; order Hyphomicrobiales; family Methylobacteriaceae; genus Methylobacterium; species Methylobacterium sp. JK268. Next base: position 18,396 of record NZ_JBSVZN010000023.1, read on the forward strand.
CGCGCCCGGACCGATTTCCGCTCCCGCCCCCGTGCCGATCCGGTGTAGAGACGCCCCGCCATGCGCCTGCGCACCGCCCTCGAGATCGCCGCCATCGCGGCCCAGCGCTTCGTCGCGCATGACGGCTGGGCCATCGCCAGCCACATCGCCCTGTCGCTGCTGACCTCGCTGTTCCCGTTCCTGATCCTGCTCACCGCGCTGGCGAGCGTGTTCGGCACCAAGTCGCTCGCCGACGAGGCCAGCAACCTGCTCTTCGACGTCTGGCCCCACGAGGTCGCGGCCCCCGTCGCCGCCGAGGTGCACCGGGTGCTGACCGAGCAGCGGGGCGGCCTCCTGACGGTGGGCGCGCTGCTCGCCCTCTACTTCTCGTCGAGCGGCGTCGAGAGCCTGCGGGTCGGGCTCAACCGCGCCTACGGGCTGCGCGAGGGGCGGCCCTGGTGGCTGACGCGCCTTGAATCGATCGGCTACGTGGTCTGCGGCGCCTTCGCGATGCTGGCCTTCACCTTCCTGGTGGTGCTGGGGCCGCTGATCTGGCGGGGGCTGATCCTGGTGGCGCCGGGGCTCGAACCCCTCGGGCTCACCATCGCGGTGGTGCGCGTGGGGCTCACCGCCCTGCTGATCGCCCTCGTGCTGGTGATCGCCCACAAGTTCATCGCGGCCGGGCGCCGGCCCTGGCACATGGTGCTGCCCGGCGTCGCCGTGACGCTCGGGATGTGGGTGCTCGCCGGCCTCGGCTTCGGCACCTATCTCGACCGCTTCTCGAACGCCTACGTCTCCACCTACGGGGGGCTGGCCACCGCGATGGTCTTCCTGATCTTCGTCTACTGGCTCGCCGCGATGTTCCTGTACGGGGGCGAGGTGAACGGCACGCTCCTGGCCGCCCGCCGCCGCCGGCTCCAGGCGAAGGCCCAGAGCCGAAAGGACACGATCAAGCTGATGTGAGGACGCCCACCGCCGCGCTTCCCCCAAACGGGTGATGCGGGGCGGTGGGGCCCGTGGTCTCCTCCTCGCGGATCTCTCGAGACGGAGACCTGACTCGCCCGCCGCCAGCCCCCGCTGCGGCGGGCGCTTTGCTGGGGTCGAAACCCAATCAGCTTGATCGTGCGAGGGACCGCGTCCGACCCGTTGCGGACGGCGGAAACGCCCGCTCTGAGTTCGGTTTCCGGATCGCACTCCCGAGCCCTGTCCTCACATGCGGAAGGCGCCTGGGTTCGCACCTTTAAGTTGAGTTAGGCTGACGCTCGTGTGGATCGATCGCCACGCGGGCGGTGGAGGCTATGCAGCGATGATGCGCAATCTTCTGCTCGCCATGGTCGTCTCGTGCCCCTTGCCGCTCACCGCCCATGCACAAGGCGTAGCGGTCGAGATGGCGCCGACGGGAGCCTTGCGGGTCGGCGTCTATCCCGGAAGTCCGCTCTCAATGGTGCGCGACCGAGCAACCAACGAGACGCGGGGCATGAGTGCCGAACTTGGAGATGAGGTGGCCCGGCAACTCGGGGTGCCGGTTCGGCGGATCGCGTTTCGGACGGTCGCCGAGGTGGTCGCCGCCATGTCCTCCGGAGCGGTGGATCTCACGGTCAGCAATGCCTCCCCGGCTCGCGCCAAAGAGGTCGACTTCAGCCCGACGCTCCTCTCCCTGGAACTCGGCTACCTCGTTCCCGCCGGCTCGCTGATCGCGTCTGCGGGAGAGATCGACAGGCAGGGGGTCAGGGTGGGCGTCACGAAGGGGAGCACCTCGGAGCGGACGCTCCCCGGCATCCTCCAACACGCGGAGATCGTGATCGTGCCGACCGTGCAGGATGTCGCGCCCATGTTCGCGCGTGGCGCCATCGTCGCCTACGCGACCAACAAGCCGATCCTGTTCGAGACGTCGGACGGGATACCCGGGTCCCGCGTACTGCCCGGACGGTGGGGCGTCGAGCACGTCGCGATCGCGATCCCGAAAGGCCGAGAGGTGGCGCTCGCGTGGCTGCGCGGTTTTGTCGAACAAGCTCGGGCGAGCGGGCTCGTCGCTCGGACGGCCGACCGAGCAGGGTTGAGAGGCGCCGCCACGGAGTCGCTACCACCTTAGAGCAGGAGCCGAGGGCAGCGCGATCGGATCCTGCTCTGGACAAGACATGATCTGCCGATCTTTCGGGCCTTTTTTGCCGGCCCATTCGCAAGACTGCTCGCGGCCCACCTCGGACACTCGGACCGTCTGCTTCCCGGCAATTTGGTGGACGAAGATCAACGAACACGACGGTTGGCAAGCAGCCCGTCCCCTCCTCGTTTCAAGTCAAGCCGCTGCGGCGGCGAGCGCGTTCCGGAGCTGATCGTCCAAGTCGGCCGCAACGGCGTCGACCTCCAAGTTCCCGAACTGCCCGAAGGTGGTGGCTGGGCGATCGTACTCGAAGGCGACACCACCCTCGGCATCCTCGCGCAGGAGAACCCGGATCGGCGCGTAGAGGGCGGCCGAGAGGACGTGCCGGGTCATCCGCGCGGCCGTCAGCGGATTGCCGATGTCGTACTGGACGGCCCTGCGGGTCAGCCCGGCGGTGAGAAGCAGACCGCCATGGTCGCGGGCGCCGAAGATCGAGAGCGGCGCCTGCCGTTCGAGAAGATCGCGCGCCTCATCCACCTTCCCGTCCAGCAGCAGCTTGGCGTAGGCGTGGTCGACCGGAGGCACCGAAGCCTCCAGGGCGGAGCGCACCGCCTCGAAGGTCTTGGGCGAGCGCAGCGTCACGTGCTCGACCGTGACGTGGGTCGAGGTCATCTGGTCGGCCATGGATGTCAATCCTCGCTTGTCTGAGTGAGGGGATGGGGCGCAAGCCACGACGGCTGCTCGTTGCGGTTTGGGGTCCGGATGGCCGAGACCGCGAGACGTCAGCGGATCGCCGCGATCTTCGACTTCGCCGTCCGCGCGAGGATGATGTCGGCCCAGGCCTGGGGACGCTCCAGGGCGCTGAAGTGCCCCGTCCGGTCGAGGGTGATGACCTCCGGCGAGGGGAGTGCAGCCTCGACGCCGGCGCGGTCCCGCAGGTTTGACCAGTCCTTGTCACCCCAGACCAGCGTGACCGGCGCGGTGACCGGGCGATAGCGGGCGCGGGCGGCGACGAAGCTCGGAAGGGCCTTGAGCAGCGTTCGCGCCGCCCTGCTGTAACCGGCCCGACCGCCGACCCGGGCGTACTCATCCAAGAGGTCGGAGGGCAGGCTGCGTGGGTCGTGAAAACCCCCGTTCATGATGCCGCCGGTGATGGTCCGGTTCTCCAGCGCCGCGAAGACTGGGCCGACGACAGGCGCCCGCACGCTCTTGATGATGATCGAGGCCAGAAGGTTCGACCGCTCCAGCCCCGGCAGGTAGTCGTAGGTGTTGAAGGCGAAGACCCGCTCGACCTCGTCACCGAGTTCGGCGGCCAGCGAGAGCGACAGCGTCGCGCCAATGGACTCGCCCGCGAGGATCGGGCGCTCGATGCCGAGAGTCGCGATGAACTCCCGCAGGGCCGCCCGCAGGGTGGGCTCATCCTTCGGAGCGTCCGGCTTCAGGTCCGACCAGCCGAAGCCCGGCAAGTCGAGGGCGAAGACCGTGAAGTGGGGCGAGAGCAACGGGATCACGCGCTGGAACAGGTCGAGCTGCGTGCGCACGGTGTGGGTCAGGACGAGGTTCGGCCCGCAGCCCACCCGGACATAGCGGATGCGCGTCCCGTCCCGCAGGGTCGCGACGGCGATCTCGCCGGAGGCGAGCCAGCAGCGGGTATAGTCCTCAGCTTCTCGGCCGAGGGTGGTGATGCTTTGCGCGGTCACGGGGGAAGCTCCTGGGCGGGGGCCGGCGTGGGGTGTCACCCACGCCTGTTGCGATCGAACCTAGACGCGCCCCTTCATATCCCATATGTCGAATATCCAACTTTTTCGGACATTCGACGCGGGGCTCTCCATGCCGTCCATCGGTGTCGTCCTGTTCCCCGGATTCCAGGTGATGAACCTGGCCCCTCTGACGGCCTTCGAGCTGGCCAACCTGGAGCTCGGCCGGGACTTCTACGACGTGTCCTTCCTGTCCGAGGGGGGCGGGCCGATCCGGACCTCCATCGGAATGGTGATCGAGACGCAGCCTTTCTCCGGCCGGCGCTTCGACACGGTCATGGTGGTGGGCTCGATCAAGGTCGATGCGTCGGCCCCCGGTCTCATCGAACGGTTGCGCGAGACGGCGGCCACCGCGCGCCGCGTCGCCGCGACTTGCACGGGGGCGTTCCTCCTGGCCGAGGCGGGCCTGCTCAACGGCAGGAAGGCGGCAACCCACTGGGCCCACGCCCGCGACCTGCAGCGGCTTCATCCGTCGATCAAGGTCGATGACGACCGCATCTTCGTCTCGGACGGCAACGTCTGGACCTCGGCCGGCATGACGGCCGGGATCGACCTGACGCTGGCTCTGGTCGAGGACGACCTGGGGCCCGAGATGTCGAAAGCCATCGCGAGGAATCTTGTCGTCTACCACCGCAGGACGGGTGGCCAGTCGCAATTCTCCGCGCTGCTGGAGCTTCAACCGCGATCCGACAGGGTTCATCAGGTCCTGGCCTACGCCAGGAGCAACCTGAGAAACGAGCTCTCCGTGGAGGAACTGGCGGACGCCGCCCATCTGAGCCCGCGCCAGTTCAGCCGCATCTTCCGGGAGGAGACTGGCCAATCACCCGCGAAGGCCGTCGAGAACCTCCGCCTGGATGCGGCCCGGACGATGCTGGAGGACGGCCGGCATTCGCTCGACACTGTGGCCCAGGAGACGGGCTTCGCCGACCGGGAACGGATGCGGCGAGCCTTCCTGCGGGCGTTCGGTCAGCCACCTCAGGTCATCAAGCGGAATGCCCGTCATCACGAGGCGTCCCGGACCGCTTGAGCCGTCGATGGGGCCGCTGTCGGGGATGCGGGGCCGCCCCTCCCGCGGATCTCGAGACGGCGTCGCCGGCTGCCTCGCGCGTATCCGCCTGAGGCTGCGCCGACGGCTTCCGCGCGGACAACCCACCGTGGAACGTCCGCTCACGGGCCCCGCAGCTCGGAAACATTGGTTCCGAGCCGAGTTCGGCAACGGACGTTTCCGAGTACTTTTCCGCCATGACAGCAAAGCCAAGATCATCATCTTTGCTTGGGTCAATGACGGGAACACGTTGCGAACCTGCGGCGCCCAGTCGGACGCCGATCACGTCTTCGAGGAGATGCTGAACAAGGGCAACCCGCCCGACGACCGGGCGGCCTTGCTTGCGGCATCGTCCGGAAAAGGTGATGGCGAACGGCTGGAAAAGGCCACGGGCAGGGAGGGCCGGGCCTGCGCTCGCGCCGGATCGTCGCGGTGAGTGGCCGCGCAGTCGCTCGCTCATGGGAGGGCCGCCCCGGCCCACACCGCTGAGCGATCGAGGTTTCACGCCGATCCGCAACGGCCTCCGGAGCTGAGCCCGATCGCATGGCAATCGAGCGCAGCTCTCGATCATGGATCCTGCCGCCGGTTCTCCGACGAACCGGCGGCCCCTTCGCCGGAGGACGTTCTACTTCTCGTAGGAGATCCGGTAGATCGCGCCCGCCGTGTCGTCGGACACGAGGAGCGAGCCGTCGGCCAGCGTGGCGACGTCGACGGGCCGGCCGAGATACTCTCCGTTCTCGTTGAGCCAGCCCTCCGCGAAGGGCTCGGGCTTGCCCGCGCTGCCGTCCTTGTTCACCGGCACGAACATCACCCGGGCGCCGATCGGGGTGGTGCGATTCCACGAGCCGTGCTCGGCCGTGAAGACGCCGCCCCGGTACTTCTCGGGGAACATCTTGCCCGTGTAGACGATCATGCCGAGATCGGCCGCGTGGGGCGGCAACTCGGCCTTCGGCGGCACCGCGTTCGCCGGCACCGGGTCGTCCTTGTACTCGACCGTGCGCACGGCGCCGCCGCCGTACCAGGGGAAGCCGAAATTCGTGCCCGGCTTCGTCGCCTGGTTGAGCTCGCCCGGCGGCTGGTCGTCGCCCATCCCGTCGACCTGGTTGTCGGTGAACCACAGCGTCTTGTCGGGCGCGAAGTCCATGCCCACCGAGTTGCGGATGCCGGTGGCGAAGACCTCGCGGTTCTTGCCGTCCGCATCCATGCGGATGATGCCGCCGATGCCGGTCCGGGCGTAGAGGTCGGCCTTCTCCTTGGGCGGCACGTTGTAGGGCTGGCCCAGCGCGATGTAGAGCTTGCCGTCCGGCCCGATCCGGCAGACCCGGGCGGTGTGGTTGTAGCTCTCCTCGGAGGCCGGGATCAGCTCGCCCTGCTTGACCACCACGCCGGCCGCGACGTCCGCGCCCTCGTAGAAGAACTCGGCCGCCGGGAAGGCCAGCACCCGGTTCTGCTCCACGACGGTGAGCACGCCGTCGCGCGAGAAGCAGACGCCGTTCGGGATCTTGAAGTCGATCCCCGGCGCGAACACCTTGACCTCGTCCGCCACCCGGTCCTTGGCCCGGTCGGTCACCGTGTAGACCTTGGACTTGCGGGTGCCGACGAAGACCACGCCGGCATTGGGGCCGACCGCCATGGCGCGGGCATCCGGCACGATGGCGTAGAGGGCGATCTTGAAGCCGTCCGGCAGCTTGATCTTCTGCAGGGTCTTGTTGATGGCGTCGGCCCGCCGGCCGGTCTGCGGCACGAGCGGCGGCTCGCTGACGCCGGTGGTCTTGAAGCCCTGGAGCTTCTCCAGGTTGTCGACCTTGGCCTTGGTGTCGCCGGCATTCTCCTGGGCGACGCTCGCCGTGGCCAGCAGCGCGCCCGCCGCGAACGTGACGCCCGCGCCGAGCGCCGCGATCAGCACCGATCTCATCCCAGTCCTCCCTCAATGGAGCCGATTCGATCGACCCCGCTTCATTGACGAACGAAGTATGGGACGGGCGGATGACGGAGCAAGCGCGTGTCGGGCATTTCACGCGGCCGTGATCGCGGGGGCCTCCCGGGGAAAGCCGGTCGCCGCCTCGTAGGAGGCCGCCACGGCGAGCAGCAGCGCCTCGCTCCCGTGCGGCGCGACGAGCTGGAGGCCCGCGGGGAGGCCGCGCCCGTCCCGGCCCGCCGGCAGGCTGATCGCCGGGCAGCCGCCCATCGTGGCGGGAATCGTGACCTCCATCCAGCGGGTGTAGCCGTCCATCGGCCGCCCGGCGATGGCGCGGGGCCACGCCTCCTCCACCGGGAAGGGGAAGACCTGGGCGGAGGGCAGCGCCAGCAGGTCGACGGTCTCGAACAGCCCGAGCAGGTGGGCGTGCCAGCGGCTGCGTACCGCGCTCGCCGCGAGGATCGCCTCCGCGCCCAGGCGGGCGCAGGCCTCGACCTCCACCATCGCCTCGGGCTTCAGCTGCGCCCGCGCCGCCGGATCGTGCGCGAGCGGGGCCAGCGCCCCGCCGGCCTGCCAGGCGCGCAGCACCCGCCACGCCTCCCAGACCTCCTCCCACGGGTGACGCAGGGCGAGCGGCGCGACCCGCGCGCCCGCGCCCGCCAGGACCGCGAGGGCCCGCTCGCAGAGGGGGAGGAGGCCGGGCTCCATCGGGAGCCGCCCGTCGAGGTCGGCGAGCCAGCCGATGCGCAGGGTCCCGAGATCGCGCGGCGCCGGGTCCGCGAAGGCCGCCGGGTCGCCCGCGAGGCTCTGCGGCAGGCGCGGATCGGGCCCGGCCATCACCGACAGCAGCAGCCCGAGATCGGCCGTGCAGCGCGCCATCGGCCCGGCCACCGTGAGGTCGGGCAGGAAGACCTCGTCGGTCCGCAGGGGGACCCGGCCCGGCGAGGGCCGCAGGCCCAGGACGCCGTTCCAGCCGGCCGGGTTGCGCAGCGATCCCGCATGGTCGCTGCCGTCCGCGAGGGGGATCATCCGCAGCGCGAGCGCGACGGCGGCCCCGCCGCTCGATCCGCCGGCGCTGCGGGACGGGTCGTAGGCGTTGCGGGTCGGGCCGAAGACCAGGTTGACCGTGTGCGAGCCGAGGCCGAATTCCGGCACGTTGGTCTTGCCGATCAGGATCGCGCCCGCGGCGCGCAGCCGCGCCACGTGGGGCGCGTCCGCCTCCGGGACGCGGCTGCGGAACAGGGGCGAGCCCTGGGTCCAGGGCAGGCCCGCGGCGGGCACCGTGTCCTTCACGGCGTGGGGCAGGCCGTGGAGGGGGCCGCGCCAGCGCCCGGCCGCGCGGTCTCGGTCCGCCGCATCGGCCTCGGCCAGGAGCGCGTCGGGATCGCGCAGGGACACGATCGCGTTCGCCGACGGGTTGAGCCGGGCGATGCGGTCGAGATGCGCGCGCATCACCTCGCGGCACGAGACCGCGCCGCCGCGGATCATCCCCAAGAGGTCGGTGGCGTGGAGGCGCGTGAGGTCGGCATCGGGCATGGGGCGGGTCCTGCGGAGCCGGCCAGCGGAGCACGCCGCGGCCCGCGCCCGCAACCCTGTCGCGGCCCGCGGTTCCGGTCTAGGATGCGCGCGGGACGTGCACCCGCCAGAGGTGGCGCCCGCGAGGAAATGCCGGCCGGACGATCCCGGCCGTCCGGAGGTGACGATGAACCCGACCGCCCGCGAGAGCGTCTCGCCGGCGCGCGCGAGCGCGCCCGCCCTGTGGGAGCGCGTGCCGCTCGACTGCCTCGCCTGCGCCCTGCTGGTGATCCTGGCGGCCGCCCTGTCGCTGGCCGGGATCCTGCCCTGACGGGTCCGGATATCCGCCTTCCTGCCGCCCGATCCCGGTGCAACGGTTTCGCAACCCCGGGTCGGGCATGCTCCTGCGTCCGGGACCCGTGCAGGAGGACGCGATGCTCACGAGCCTTCTCGGCCGCCTCGCCGCGGCGTGGGGGCGCGCCGCCCTCGCCCTCACCAATCCCTACCAGACGGAACCGCACCACACACGCGGACC